>JAHWKK010000005.1 GCA_019347945.1 Acidobacteriota bacterium
GGCGTCGCCGACATTGTCGGCGCTGTGACCGATCTTCACCGGGATACCCGCTTTGCGAAGGTTCTCGACGACATAGCCGTCGGCGACGTCGGAGCCTTGAACCGAATAGCCGAGCTGATGCATCACCTCTGGCTCCACAACGAACGATTCATTGCTCACCCGGGAAGGCCCAAAGCCATCGCTTCCTGACCGAAAAAACAAAAAACTCATCAAAGGAAAAGACACAACCCAGACTCGAAGCCCAACTCAACGATCCAGTACGATCGAGTCGACCTCGAAAGGATCTCGCGGCGAGCAGCAGTCACCGCTTCGACCGCGTCCCCAGAGTGAGGCGGCTCAACCATTCAGGATCTCCCTCTGCACCTCGAGTGCGTATAGAAGAAGCCGAGACGGCTCGTTGAGCTGACAAAAAAACAAAGACAAAACCCGGGGGGCTTGACATGGCCTACTCATAGAAGATCCTTCGCCCGTGCTCCGCCGGGCTCAGGATGACGAGTGTTGGATGGGGCAGAGCAAAACGAATCGACCCTCCCCGCTTCGCTCGCAACCCGCAACCGGCAACCGGCTACCGTCTTTTCATCGGAACGAAGGCTCGATGTATCGCGCGTGGTGGGTCTCGTTGTCGAGGATCGTCGCGTAAACGACGACGCCGTCGTCGGAGGGTTCCGCGACGAGTGTCAGATCGCTTCCCGAACCGAGAACGGAAAAATATTCGGGAAGACCGCGATGGATGAGCTCACCGGGACCGAGGACGATCGTCGTGATGCCGATGCTTCGATTGTCGACTCGCTGGAGCGCGAGGGTCACGATGCGCACTCCATCGCTCGCGTTCGCGATTCCGACGTTGGTCCGGTACTCCTCGTCCGAGCGAAGGCCGCGGAGCACCGCGTTCACCGGACCGATCGACGCGGGATAGGAAGGGATGTTCTGGCTCGTGATTGCCTTTCCGTCCTTCCATCCGGTGACGATGGTACGCACGGATACCGGCGCCGTCCCGATCGAATTGACCTCGAGAACGCCCTTCACCCCCGGGCTCGAAAGAACCCCGCCGACGAGCTCCGCGAGAGGGATGACCTGGCCCGGTTCCATCGTCGTGAAAAAGAAGGGTTCATTGGCCGCGAGGAGGGTCAGCCCGACGGTCAGCTCGCCAGCAGTTCGGTTCTGCAGAGCGAGATCGGTCTTCCACAGCACCTCGCCGACACCAACGAGATGCCCGACGACGGGAACGAACATCCTGTGGGTTCGAGGAGCCGCCGCCTCCTGTGCCGAAAGCGTCGATGCCGTCAGTGCAATCGCGACTGCCAGCCCGCATGTGAGCGAACTTCTCATCTGTAACTCAGACGACCCGGCAGCGCGCTGGTTCGCGTCACAACTCCATCTCCCGCAGCTTCGGAATCAGGCGGGCGGCATCCGCGCAGAACGCGGCGACCTCATCCATCGTGTTGCCTCGTCCGAGACCGACGCGGATGGTACTGAGCGCCGCCCGGTCGTCGAGTCCGATCGCGCGAAGCACGTGAGAGGGCTGCCGGTCGCCCGAACTGCACGCCGAGCCCGTCGATAATGCGAACTTCTCCATCGCCATGATGAAAGCCTCGGCGTCCACCCGCTCGAGGGTGAAACTGAGGTTGCCGGGAAGCCGATGGTCCTCGTCGGCGGGACCGTTGATGGAGACGCCGCCGATGCTGTCGAGGCAGTCGACGAGCGCGTCCCTCAGCTCTCGAAGCTTCTCCGCCTCGCTCGTCATCCGCTGCTTCCGCAAGTCGAGCGCGGCTGCCATTCCGACGATCCCCGGAACGTTCAGCGTGCCCGATCTGAGCTTCCGCTCCTGCCCGCCCCCTTCCATCATCGCGGTGAGTCGCATCGGTTTCCGAGCCACCAACGCTCCCACCCCCTTCGGCCCATAACACTTGTGCGCGGACATCGAAAGGTAATCACACGGAACCACCGAGAGATCCGTCTCGATCTTTCCGACTGCCTGGGTCGCGTCGGTATGAAAGGGAACGTTCTTCTCGCGGCAGAGCCGGGCGATCTGCTCGACAGGCTGGATGGTTCCGATCTCTCCGTTTGCCCAGCCGATCGTGACGAGCTTCGTTCGCGCTTCGATCGCGCTCTCGATCCGCGCGGGATCGACGAAACCCTGGGAGTCGACGTCGATCACCGTGACGGCCGCACCTGAACGCTCGAGTGTCCGGATCGGTTCGAGGACCGATTTGTGCTCGACGGCTGAAGTGACGACGTGGGCACCTTCGCTGACGAGGCTCCGGATGACGAGATTGTTCGACTCGGTGGCTCCGGCCGTGAAGATCACGCAGTCGGCCGCTACTCCGAAGAAGCTTGCGATCCGCTCCCGAGCCTCCCGGACGGCCATGGCCGCCGCCCGCCCCTGAACGTGAGTGATCGCCGACGGGTTGCCGTACCCCTCCGTGAAGAAGGGCAACATTTTCTCCACCGCGTCCGGATCGCAGGGAGTCGTTGCATGGTGGTCGAAGTAGGCCATCAGCGGCGGCGTCTTCTTCTTGCTCTGCGGCGAGCGGGGCGTTCACCCGCCCTGACTCGCCTGGCGAGAGCATGCCATTCGGTGAACGCATCGGCGTGTCTGCCGGATGAAATCGCATAGAGCTCGAACAGCGCCAGCGCATCCGAGCTTCGATCCCGCAGCATGAGTCTCAGATCGCGACGGTTGTCCGAGGGTGGCTCCTGAAAGCGCCAGACGAGCTCCAGATTCTGCTCGATCTCATGTCGCATCCAGGCAGGGATGACGAGCCTCCGCATCAGCAGTTCGATCCGTTCACGAATGAATGGAAGAACTTCGAGCGGTTGCATCCTCTCCCGCCTCGCGGTCTCGAGCTCGAACACCGCCTCCACGACCGTCGGCATCGCCACGACACTCAGAAGCATCGTGTCCTGAAGCACCTTTCCGGCGCGGGTGGTGCGGTCCAGAACCTCGAGCATCTTCCAGAAATAGGCCCCGCGCCCGCTCTCGAGAAGCTCCGACACCTCCGGAATGAGAGATCGCAGCACCTGGGTGTCGTCGAGAAGATGAATCGACTCGAGCGCAAAACCTCGCCTGAGGAGCTCGAGCAACTCGTCGGTCACTCGCGCCGGCGAGGCTTTGAGGATCTCCTCCCGGTGCTCGACGATTGCGTCGAAGGTGGCCGCTTCGATCTCGAAGTCGAGCCGTGCCGCGAACTCGATCGCGCGCAACATTCTCACGGGGTCTTCGCGAAAGCGGAGGTCGGGATCCCCGATCACGCGGATCAGCCTCGCTTCGAGGTCCGCGACTCCGTCCACGTAGTCGAGAACACGGTAATCGGCAATGTCGTAGAACAGACCGTTGACCGTGAAATCCCGACGACGAGCATCCTGCTGCGGACTGCCGAAAACGTTGTCGCTGCGCACGAGCACTTCGCCCTCGGCCGGATTGGCTTCCGGCTCCCGTCGGAACGTGGCGACCTCGACCACCATGTCCTGAAAGAGGATGTGGACCAGGCGAAACCGGCGACCGATGATGCGGCTGTTTCGAAACAACCTTCGCAGTTCCTGCGGCCGCGCGTCGGTCACGACATCGAAGTCCTTCGGAACACGTCCCAGAAGCAGATCGCGGACGCTTCCGCCGCACAGGTACGCCCGGTGGCCGCTGCGGTGGAGCCGATAGAGAACCTTCAGAACGCTTTCGGGAATCGCCTTTCGGGAGATTCCGTGCTCCTCCCGGGGAAGGACGCGTTCCGGATCGGAATCGCGAGTTCGCTCCCTGCCGGCCCGCTCGACGTCGGTCACCGCTCGTCTCTCCCGCGCACGGCGTTGCTCAGCGCATCCGTCCCGCTGGTTCCGATCCTCACTCCCAATCGGCAATCCCTCCCGATGGAGTCGATCACTCTCGACACTTCATCGGGAATCTGCCGCGAGAGCTCGTCGCACGAGCCTGAAAAATACAGAATGATCGCCTCGGAATCGATCCAGGCGATTTCACGAATTGATTCGATCGCCGATTCAGCGTCATCGCTGAAGACGATTCCGATGTCCTTGCTGTTGGCGAGCGCCGACAGCTCCGCGTCGAACCGATCGGGGGACTCGACGATGACGACCGAATACCGCTGTCCGTAACGGATCGCACGGGGCTGGACGAGAACCGACTTTCCGTCCGAAAGGACGACCGCCTCTCCCTCGAATCTCGACTCGGGCTCGAGCGCGGTCCTAACGTGCTCACCTCGAAAGCTGTAAATCTCGACGGCGTCCCCGCTCAGAAGACTCCGGGTGATCACAGCGATTCGCTCCCCGTCCTGATGCCAGTCATACGATCCGATCGACGTACCCGGAGCGACGTGCTGCGTCGCGGCGGTCGGCACGTGAACGCTCCGGATCGCATCGCGATAACCCTCGACGATGAACGAGACCTTGTACCCTCGCGGTGCCCAGCGGGGCATCGTCTGCGGAAGACCTTCCCCGGGAATCCAGTTGAGCGCGGGCCTCGTCGCGGAGACGATCGCCGCGTCGAGCGTACCCTCGCGGTTCACGATCACGACGGCTTCCTCGCCGTCCGGGGCGAGATCCCATCCTGCGAAGCGCCCTTCGAGACTCGATAGTTTCGTCTGGCCCAGCGGATCCATCCGCACTCGAACGAGCTCGTCCGCCTCCTCGCCCCGCCGCACGGCAAGCGCCTCGTCACCTCCCGGAAGAAGCGCGACGGCGACGATGTCGCCGACCTCCGGGACCAGTATTTCCTGACCAGCTGTTTTCCACCGAACATCGTCGTTCACGGCAGCGATGAAGCTCTGCCGGCTCTGCCACGCCAGCACCGCGTCGGCGATCAGCGCACCCTCCCGGTCATGAACGCGTCCCCCACCCTGACTGCCGAGAAGAAGGTCGCCCTCCAGCGTGATCTCGATCCAATCCGGGCAAGGCGCCTCGGACCGGCCAGCGGGGCGGCCGTCCTCGCCAACCCTCAGCAAACGGCACTTCCCGTCATCCGCTTCGACCGCCACCCAGAGTGCATCCCCCTCCCAGCCGACCGCGGCATAACGGGCGGCGACATGAGCCGGCTGGACGAGCCCGGTCGCGGGCGGGGCGCTTGCACACCCCGACAACGGCACCAGGGAGGCGCAGAGCAGGATAATGGAGCTCGTTGGGAGCGCTGACCGGAAAAAACGTCCTGTCATTCGAATGGATGACCTTCCCTCACCGGGAACGCCGGGCGCGCATCTCATGATCGAAAAGCGACGACCCATGGTACTCCAACAGAGTCGGGCTGCGCGAGTTGCAGCGGCGCTTCTCCTTGCCACGCTGTGTGGCTGTTCCGGCGTCCGCAATCTCGCGAAGGAGATTTCCGGCCAGCCCTGGGAACAGAACCTCTCCATCCGCTTCGAGAACAATCTTCCGATCCTGCCGAGCACATCGATCAACGGGTTCACAGGACGATTCTCGCTCGCGACCGCCCTCCCCACGACCGTCATCGACACCGAATTCGCCGCCGGTGCCGGGATCGAGGGCCAGCTCCGCGTGCGGGTGACCTTTCGGGAGCTCGACACGTCGTTCGTCAGAGCCGAGCTTCTGGATATGGATGGAGTCGTCGATGCCATGATCGGTGCGGACGCGCTCGGGCCGGTTCTCGTCGTCGACTTCCCCCGCCGGGTCCTGACACGCGTCCGGACGCTCGCCGTTTCCGACGCGCTCGAGATTCACGAATGGGAAATCGTCCCCTCCCTCCCCGTCACCATAGACGGCGTCGGCTACGACGCCATCGTCGACACGATGAATCCCGACACGATCCATGTACCCGCCGGAATCCTCGGTTTGAGCTCCGGGGCACGCAAGGGGATCAACCTGAAGATCGGGCAACTCGATTCCGCGCCGGTCGAAGCCCTCGCCACATCCGGCGACAGAATCCGGCTCGGAAATCTCGTTCTGAAGGATCTTCTGATCGGCATCGACTACAACGCCCGGCTGATCGCGGTCTGGGATCTCGACGGACCCTTTGATCGACCCTGAGAGCTCGCTGCCGGTGATCAATTGCCCCAGCGAACGTTGAGCCACCACTCGATGTCGTCGGCATTCGCGCCCTTCAGAATCTGCGCCGCACCGAGCTCGAGCGCCCCTCGCGGAATCGCCAGAATCGGCATCGCCGGAATATCGACAGAGACTCTCAGCCCTGCGAGCTCGGTCCAATCGCCCTTCCCGGAGCCATCCATCCATGCCCGATGAGCAGACCAGAAGGGCCGGAGAGGACCGCCCCATCTCAGTTCCCCCGAGACTCCTTCGTAGCGATCACCCGCCAGTGAGCCGAGCGACAGCGCGGGCTCGTCGATGCGGCTCAGCTGGTCCGTGGAGGGCTCCAGAACCGATTGCAGACCGCCGACACGGATCAGGTCGCGCGGATCGATGACCTCATCGACCTCCGCGATTCGTCCTCCGAGCAGAACGCCGAAATCCTCTGTTCCCGCCCCGAGCTCGAGTGCGGCGTTCAATCCGGTGAGGTCGTGGCGGGATGTCGTGGCCAGCAGTTGCCCGCCGGCTCCGAGGCGCATGCTTCCCGGGCTCCACCTCCGGCGTCCCGCGATCTCTGCTCCGGCACGCCAGAGGCTGTCGTCATCGAAGACCGGTGAGCCGCGTTCCTCGAAGAGTCCCGAGAGCCCGACCTTCACGAAGCCGTCCCTCCAGAGTCGATCCCAGCTCGCCATCGCTTCGATTCCGGTCCGCTCCTCCTCGAGGTTCAGCGTCGAAGGGGTATCCGAGGGGGCGAAGGTCGGTTCGAGCGAGAACGAATAGATTCGGGTGCCGAGCTCGACGGGCCAGCGTTGCGTCCGTGCCAGGATCGCACCCCCTTCAGCGCGCCCGTCGGAGATCGAACCGATGACGAGCGTCTCAATTCGACCGACGACGTCGCCGATTCGCACGCCCGCTTCGAACGTCTCCTGCCCCGCCGCGCGTCCGCCGCCGGTGAGAAAGCTCAGCTCCTGTCTGCCGAACCCATATGGTTCCGGAGCCCCCGGATCCTCGAGCTCCAGCGCCACGACGTCCGTCAGCGGTGGTCTGGCGAGGGGCGTGGCATTCTCGGGCAGCCGCAGCCCATCCTCCACACTGGCCGGATCGAGCACATGGAGGTCGAGTCCATCGGGATCGAGCGAGAGAAAGAACAACCGCTCGCCTCCTCCGATCGCAGGACCGAGCGACGCTCCGAGGCTTCGCGTCAGAAGACGGACAGGGGAAGATCCGTCGACGTCGATCTCGTGGATCTCGATGAATCCCTGCCGCCCCAGCGCCTGGTATATTCTCTCCCCGTCCGCGGTCCATTCCGGCGTACCGATCACGGTCGCTCCCTCCGGAAGAGTGACCTCGGTCATCGAATCCGCCCGAAGATCGCCGACGACGAGACGCCATCGACCGGATCGATGCTCCACGAATGCCAGCCTGTCGCCAGCCGGCGATACGCTCGGCGCGGAAGCGACGACGTCGATCGACGGCTCCGTGATCTCGATCGTCTCGCCCCACTCGAGGCTCACCCGCACCAGTTGCGAGAACCCATGCCTGTTGCGTACAGCGATGACGTCGCGCGTGCCGGCCACCGGCGCCGGATCGCGAAAGTCCCCGCCCCGGGTCGCCCGCCTCACCGCTCCCGTCTCGACCGACCAGACGAAGAGGTCGGGGTGGAGAACACCGCGCGAGTCCGGCTCGAAGCGGACGTAAACGATCTCGTCGCCGTTGAGCCATCGAGGTGAATGCAGCTCGACGTCATGGGGGGCCTCGAGCGTGTACTCCGGATCCCGCCTCAGCGGATGCCGGAGGACCGGAGCGACGTCGAGAGGATCCTTCTCGAGGATCTTCTCCAGTCGCTCGTTGAACTTTTCCTCCGCCTCGTCATCGTCCCCGGTTTTCCACACGACCAGTTTCGACCGCCCCTCCCGTTGCCGCTCGACGATGACGAGTCTCGATCCATCGGGGGAGACATCCGGCGCCGAGGTCGACCATGAGAGATCCTGCCACTCCGCCCCCTGAACGTCCGGACCGATCTCTTCCTCCAGCGACAGCGCCTCGTGGATCAGCTCGGCCAGGAATCGGGCATACAGCGTTTCGGGCGACTCCCCGAAAACGCCGCGGAAGGCTTCGGAGAATGATCGTCCCTGCCGGGCGCTCATCCGGCGCCAGAGATTCTTCAGACTCTCCGGCCCTTCCCGCTGCTGCAGCCACTCGAGGTAGGCAGACCCGGTCAGGTACGCCATCGACATGCCGAGAAAGCTCCTCGAGTCGGACGAGAGCTGCCCGTAGGTCGGAAGCCGGCCGGCCCTCGCCCATTCACGAAGGATCGCGCTTCTAAGATCGCTCTGCGGCCGCCCGCTTCCGGTCAGCTCCCCCTCGATCACCGTCGCATAACCTTCGATCACCCATCGCGGTGACTTCGTCATCAGCGGGCCGAGACGGGTGTACGCCGAAAAGAGCCGGTCGATCCCGCGCCGCGACGGGATCAGCAGATGGGTCAGGTGAGCCTGCTCGTGAATCGTGACCAGGTCGACCCAGTCGTTGTACGTTCCGATGACCGAGCCGGAGTCGGGCGGTGACGCCCAGAGCACCATGCGCGCCCGGCCGAGAAATGGCCAGGCCGAACCGTTTGCGGTCGACATCGGATCCATGACGAGAACGTCGATCACCTCGTCGGTCTCGAACCCGATCTTCTCGCCGACGATCTCGCGAACCGACTCGAGCCGGGAAGTGACTTTCCGAGCCCACGCCTCCATCTCCGCCGGGAAGTGAACGCGATAGTGCTCGGTCTCGAACGTCATCCACTCTTCGGAGGGTGCCTGCGCGACGATCGGGATCGCGATCAATGAAAGCAGGAGAAGCGTGACGAACAACCGACGAGGAGCGCGCATAGACAAACCTACGAAATCGACCCTCCTCGGTTCTCATTCCGCAAAGGGCGGGGCATGAGGATTTGAATCACGGCGTCTGGAGTCAGGCGATGCGCTCTTCGAACCATCGTGTCGGCCGCCGGAATTGAGCCGTCCGACCCGTCCGACAGGTCCGACAGTATCCCATTCCCTCGCCCGGCACTGGTCGTCCCTGTGGGTTGTCCAACGGACCGCTTCCGCCTCTTTTCCCGACCGTATGATCAGGTGAGTGAAGTGGCGGAATGAAACAGAATGCTCTCGAGCCCGAAAATGCGCAACGAAGCGAGAAACGAAGGTGCCACCGCCACCGAAAGAGCTACCCCGAATGCGCCACTATCCCTCCTCTTTTCAAAGCTTTACTCCCCCACGGACAGGAACTAGGTTAGAATTCTGGCTGTGATGACCTTTTTTCATGGGTCACCATATACTAGCCAACCAAATACAATGAGAGTATGATCTCGTCATCGCCCTTCATCCGGTCCTGACGGTCCAAAAGGAGAAAAGAGTGCAGAATGTTGTTAGAGCAGCTCTCGTGTTGCTGACATTGTTTTTGTCGCAATTCCCTCTTTTTGCTCAATCAGATCTAGTTCAACCGAGCAGTGGCGTGCATTTCCAGTAACTGGTTGGATGAGAACGGCAAACGAGTCACGAGTGAGACAAAACTAAAACCAGCAGTGCCGTGTATCGACTGCCCGGAGATTATACGAGTAGATGTGCGGCCGCCTTCGGGCGTAACGAAGATAAAAGTGAGTCCGTCGCTCACCGAGTATGTATCGACGACGAAGGCAGAAGTTCTAGATGTGCTTATCCGCTTCGTCGACGACCGACCACTCCCTAGGTTCCCCGAATATCTAAAATCGCTGCCGCCCTCACATCCCAAGAATACTGCTGTTTTAGAGCGCCGCCGAGAGCTGGCTCGTAGGGCGGTTGACGAGAACCGGGTCGCCAATGCGCAAATACTGTCAGCACTCAAAGCCGAAGGTGCGGCCATCACCGAATATTTTTGGATCGTCAACGGCGTCGCCGCGAGTATTCCACTTGAAGCACTTCCTCGAATTGCAGCACTCCCAAAGGTAAAGTATGTGGAACTTGCTCGTACGGCAGTACCACCCCCGACGATCTTCCAGGGAAGGACTGCAATCCGGAGTGACTTGTTCTACGACGCAGCGACCTACGCGTTGGAATACTGGCGCATTGCTCTTCTCGATACGGGGATGCCGATCACGGCAGGTGGCAGCATAACGCACACCTTGTTCAACAACGACCCTATTCGAATCAGGGGGTTCGATTGCGTAAACGCCGCAGCAGATTCCTTGTGTGATGCTCCGGCTCCGGGACTCGTCTTAAACCCGACCGACGATTGCTGGAACCACGGAATAAGTTCGGCGTCTATTTTGACGGCCAATGGAGCATTGGGTAACGATTACCGGGGAGTTACGCGCTTCTCAGTGGATGGGTACAAGGTGTACGACCAGAATGGAAGCGGGTCAGACTGCGATAACGGACTTGGCCTCAACCTCACGGCTGCGTCCAGAGCTTTTGAGGTCGCGGTCATTAATGGCGCAGACGTGATTGTCGCAGAAATGCAAGACCATAAAGGTTCCATTGTTACGGAGGCTGCGGACCGGGCGTTCGATGCTGGTTGCCTCATTATCGCGGCGGCGGGGAATTTCCCCGGTGAAATCAGAGCTCCAGGTGAAGGCCATAAGTCAATCGCCGTCGGAGCCGTGGATGCGTGGAGTCTCGAGCAATATGCCGGTCAGGGCACAGGACCCGAAGCGGACGGCCGAACGAAGCCGGAGATACAGGGACCGACCAACACCACTACGGCCAGCAATGAAGGGTACTCTGCGACAAGATCATTCTGTTGTACGAGTGGATCCACGCCATATCTCGGTGGTGCGGCGGCTCTTTTTGCTTGGTGGCTTGATGCGGATGATTCGTGGAACAGACCTCCTGGATGGATATACTCCTACATAATTCTTAACGGCAACAACTATAGCGATCCTACATCTAACAATACACGCGGCTCTGGACTGCTCAGGATGCCACTTTGGGGACGGCCCGGGGGCTCCGGGTACGTATGGCTGGGCCAGGGAGAGGTGACAGACATTTGGCGAGAGATCACTAACTCCCATGCCTATGACTTGACCGCGGCGCTGTGGTGGCCGGAGACTGCATCACAATCTCATAATGATGTCGATTTGTACTTGGTTACTCCGGACAGTGTGCAGATCGCGTACAGCCTGTCCACGAGTAGTATTTTTGAGAAGGCACGTGCGGCCGGAAACTTGCAATTGGGCTGGTGGCGCGTGCGGATCGTAAGAAAGTTGGGAGGAACTTCTGGGGGCCAAAAAGTGTTCTACTCTTACTATTATAAGGAACAGCAACAACCCGATTAAGATGATGTTGATGAGAGCCGTCTTTAGCCTCGTAACGCTTTCGTCGCTGCTAATTGCAGTGCCGCTGCGAGCGGAACGGCTGATTATACCCGTTCCGCCGATTGGAGTGATTAACGGTGCCTTCGGCACGCAATGGCAGGCAGAACTGTGGGTATACAATGGCAGCGAGACGAGTGTAGAGATAGTCGCCGGTCCGGCCGAGCACTGGGAAGTCTCTATCCCCCCCGCGGGGGTTGTGAGGATTACTGAGGTGCCGACGAGGTCCGACCGCACATCATTTCTCCTGGTGCCGCGGGAAGAACAAATATGCCGCTCGCTTCACTTTTTGCTGAATGTAAGCGAGCTTAGCAGAGGGCGGGACAGACGACTCCGGGTTCCGCTTGTGCCCCTAACGGATTTTCACCAGGGTAGTCTGCAATTGCTTGACCTGCCTCTCGACGTGCAGCGTAGATTGTCCCTCAGGATTTTCGCCGACTTTCGTGATCGTTCACCAGCCCATTTTATTCTACGATTATACGAATTTGAGCGTGACGGAGTTCTGATTGAGGAAGTCACAGTGGCAATAGCCTCGCCACCGCAGTTGCCGCCTTCGTGGCTCGACACGACAGTGGCATCAGTCATCGAAACAGAGATATTCTCCCGAGCATTAGCCAGCGGAGTTGGTCGTGCCAGACTCGAGATCGTCCCCGATGATCCGGAGATGAGTTATTGGGCAATGGCAACAGCCGTCGATAACCAAACTCAGAAAGTAACCATGTTTAGTTCAGGAGTGGCGCACGCGTCCCGGTGCGAGCAAAACGCACAGAGAGAACTCGAATCGCGGGCGCCGCAGGGGCCGGTCTCAAATGAGTCTCTCGATACCCATTCCTGGCCTCGGGGAGATCCCGATGAAAGTGGCGAACGATCGAGTCAGAGAGCCACCATGGCGCCCGCTCGGGCCCCGCACTCGCCCGGTAGCTCGACCAACGGCGTGAAAGGGTCTACCATCGGATTTTGAGTGGCGGCGGAGGTTGTGGGCGTTGGAGGATCCACCCATCCGTACAACGGAACGTCGGTAACATACGATCCCTTGCGCGATTCGAGAACGGAGGTGCTCGCGGAATTCATGAGAGATAATGGCGAGGTCCTCGCCAGTACCGTCCTTCGGCCCGGCGCAGACCCTGTGGTCGCCCGAACGGACGACGACGCCGAATTCCTTCCCGGCTTCGACGTGGTCTACGACATCGAGAGCGCTTTCCCCGTTTTGCGGACGATCACGGCGGATTTTCGGGAGCAGTTGATCTATAACGTGCGATTGACTTCTCTCGTCGAAGGTACCGTGTTTTGGGGATTCGTCTCCGTCACCCATAACGAAACTCAGGACGTCCTGCTTATTTCTCCGTGAGAATTGTCCCACTGAACAGATAGTAGCCCGCTGGAGGACTCTCCGACCTCTCCAGCAGGCACCTCGATAGAAGAGGAGAGAGGGTCTACCATCGGATCTTGAGTGCGGCGGAGGTTGTGGGCGTAAGAGAAGGATGTGGTAGTGATTGCCCATCAGGACCCAGGCGTGGATGCGCCAGTTGGAGAGGGCGACGACCCTTCCATGACTGGGGCGGTTCGGACCCGCGCGAAAATCCGACGTCAGGCTTCTCCCGGCTTCCTCCATTGGCGCAGCGTCGTCACGATCAGGGTCAGAACGGTCAGCGGGACGACGAAAGCCAGCATCACGAAACGAAGCTCGTCGGTCGCCGGGTGACGCGTACTGTTCATGAGGAGGAATGCCGTGTAGGCGACGTAGTACCCGAGAAACACGAAGCCCTCCCATCGGGCGATCGTCGACCCAGTGAAGAAGATCGGGAGGCATGCGACCGCGACCGCGATCATGATCGGAATGTCGAACTGAAGGGCGTACGCCGAAACAGCGATGCCATCGGGCGCGACGATCGAAGCGAGACCGAGCACCGCGAGAAGGTTGAAGATGTTGCTTCCGACGACGTTGCCGACCGCGATGTCGCGCTCACCCCGAATGCTCGCCATGATCGACGTTGCCACTTCCGGCAGCGACGTTCCTCCCGCGACGATGGTCAGACCGATGACGAGCTCGCTCACCCCGAGCGAGGTCGCGATCGAGATCGCGCCGTCGACGAGCCACCGCGACCCGATGACGAGCAGACCGAGCCCGGCGACGACGAACACGATATTCAGCCAGACCGGATGCGTCCGCCCATCGACCGGTTCCGCAAGGGCATCGAGTGCATCCCGATCGATGCGCGAATCCCGCCGCCCTCTCACGATCGCGACGACTGTATAAACGAGAATTCCGGTGAAGAGGATCGCTCCGTCGCCACGACCGACCTTTCCGTCCATCGTGATCAGGAGCAGCAGGACCGAAGCAGCGATCATGATCGGGACATCGATCCGGATGATCTGCCTGGAAACCACCAGCGGAGTGATCACCGCCGACACCCCGAGGATCAGGAGCACGTTGAAAATGTTGCTGCCGACCACATTTCCGATGGCGACATCCGCCCCCGCCTCTCCGCCGAGCGCCGACACGACACTCACGGCCATCTCCGGCGCACTCGTGCCGAACGCGACGAGCGTCAGGCCGATGACCAGCGGCGAGATCCCCACCCTTGCCGCGAGCCTGGAGGAACCGCTCACCAGCAGCTCGGCTCCGCCCACGAGCAGGACCAGCCCGACCACGAAGAGCACGATCGTCATGATTCGTCGAACCGGCTCCGGCCGTTGATCAACGCTCTACTTCCATCCCCGCTTTTCGCCACGCCGAGGTTCCTCCTTCGACATTGAAGAGATGACTGAACCCCTGCGATCTCAAAATGCTCGCGGCCGCGGAGGACCTGTAGCCGCCCTCGCAGATCACCGCGATCTCGCCATCGCGTGGAATCTCGTCGAGCCGCGACCGGATCTCGGGAAGCGGCACACTGATCGCCCCCGGGACGTGTCCCGATGCGTACTCCCCCGGGCCTCGCACGTCGACGACTCTGAGACGCGCTTCTCCGGCGAGCCGATTCTCGAGCTCGTCGACGCTTCTCTGGGGCAGGGTCTCGACATCTCTTCCGGAAGCCGTCCAGGCTTCGACGCCACCCTTCAGATACCCGACGACATTCTCGAGGCCGACACGCGCGAGTCGCATCGTCGCTTCCTGAGCTGCGTCGTCGGCATCGACAATGAGCACGATCGGCGTCGTCGGATCGAGCAACGACCCCGCCCATGAGGCGTACTCGCCCTTGAGGCCGATGTTGACCGATCCGGGGAGGTGTCCCGAGCCGAACTCGGCCTGCCTTCGTGTATCGAGCGGAGTCGCTCCGTTCGCGATGAGCCTCGCCGCTTCTTCGGGATCGAGCGCACGGATCGGGATCTCTCCGAGGTCCCGCGCTCCCACGCGATTGATCTCGGCATCCATCGAGAAATATCGAGGGGCGCGAGGAAGATCGGCTGCGACGGTCCGGATGAACTCCTCTCGCGATTCGATTCGAAGCGCATAATTCGTCGCCTTCTGAACGCCGATCGTCGAGAAGCGCTCCTTCGAGATGTTCTTTCCGCACGCCGATCCCGCTCCGTGAGCCGGCCACACTTCCACCGAGTCGGGCAGAGTCATCAGCTTCTCGTGGAGGGAGTCGTAGAGCATTCCCGCCATCTCCTCGGGGGTATGCCCTTTGCCTCCGGCGAGATCCGGCCGGCCGACATCGCCGATGAAGAGCGTATCGCCAGTGAGGACTTTCACGGGCTCACCGCGTTCGTCGAGCAGCAGCCAGGAGATCCCCTCAGGCGTGTGCCCCGGCGTCTCCAGCGCGCGCATCGTCACATTTCCGAGCCGGAGCTCGTCGCCGTCGCGCACGGCGCGATGCGGAAATTCGGCTCCGGCTCTTTCGCCGATCAGGATCTCGGCCCCCGTTCGCCGCGCCAGCTCGGCATGGCCGCTGACGAAATCGGCATGAAGGTGCGTCTCGACGACATACCGGATCTCTGCCTCGAGCTCCTCGGCCTCCTCAATGTACTCATCGACATCTCTTCTGGGGTCGACGACGGCGGCAACGCCTTCACTGGCGATCATGTACGAAGCGTGTGCCAGACAGCCGAGGTAGTGTTGCTTGAAGATCATGCGACTCCTCCCGAATCGAGATCGGTAACAGCAGCGCAGGGATCTCCAATCCCTGCCCTCCGGTGAGGACGCCCGCGGCGTCGGGAGAGGACATCCTCGAATGCGCGGGCACGGGGTGAAAACCACGCCTCCGTTCGGCCATTCGGAAATCCGAATCCCCTCGTTTGCACCCGTCGACGACGGGGCACCCTGCGAACACGGTCATCACCCCGGATCCTGCACCACCCCGGACAATCGGTTGGATCCACGAGCTCCTGCGGTGCGCCGAGGGACAGCTCCGGGGCAACGGTCTTGCAGCGGGAACATCGGCAACTGTGGATCCACGTCGAAAGGACCAGCCATGAAACACGCAATTCGCCTGCTTGCGCTTCTGATCATCGTCACCTCGACCGTTCATCTTCAGGCACAGTATTTCGGTCGCAACAAGGTTCAGTACGAGCAATTCGAGTTCAAGGTCCTGAAAACGGACCACTTCGACATTTACTACTACTTCGATGACGAGCAGACGGTGGAGGACATCGCGCGCCAGGCGGAACGCTGGTACGACCGGCTCTCGACGCTGTTCGAGCACGAGCTTCCGCGGAAGCCGATCGTCATTTACGCCGACCACCCCGACTTTCAGCAGACGACGACCACCGGCGGGCTGATCGGCGAAGGAACGGGCGGGTTCACCGACTCGTTCAAAAACCGGATCGTCATGCCGCTCACGGGCAGCTACGCCGACAACGACCACGTGCTCGGGCATGAAATGGTCCACGTGTTCCAGTACGACATCGCCCAGACGATCTCACGCTCCGGAACGGGGGGGCGCTTCCAGCTGCAGCAGCTGCCGCTCTGGATGATCGAAGGGCTCGCGGAGTATCTCTCTCAGGGCCGGATCGACGCTCAGACGGCGATGTGGATGCGCGACGCGGTAGCCCAGGACGATCTGCCGGACTTCACTACTCTTTCCCGAGACCTTCGTTACACTCCGTATCAGTACGGACAAGCCGTCTGGGCTTATGTGGCCGGTCGCTGGGGCGATCGCGCGGCGGTTCAGACATTCATCGCGTCGGGCGTACTCGGTCCCGAGGCTGGTTTCAGCCGGGTTCTCGACATGACACCCGATGAGCTGTTCGAAGCGTGGCATGCGGCAACGCGGGAAGCGTTCGCGCCGGTCATTTCGGCGAGATTCCCTCCCGGTTACACCTCGCGCCCGCTTCTGACTTCCGAGATCACCGGCGGACGCGTCAACATCGCTCCGTCAATCAGCCCGGACGGGAGTCAGGTCGCTTTTCTTTCGACGCGCGACCTCTTCTCTCTCGACCTCTTTCTCGCTGACGCCCGGACCGGGGAAGTCTCGCGGAAACTGATCAGCGCGGACGCCGACCCACACTTCGATGCTCTCCGCTTCATTGATTCCTCCGGAACATGGTCACCAGACGGCCGGAAGTTCGCCCTTTCGGTTTTCGAGGACGGCAACAACACGATCGCCATCCTCGACGTCGAGTCTCGCGCGGTCGAGCGGCGGATCAGGGTAGGGTCGGTAGGCTCGATCTCCAATCCGGCATGGTCACCCGATGGAGAGACGATTGCGTTTTCCGGGATGCGGGGAGGAATCAGCGACCTCTATCTTCTCGACCTCGAGTCCAACAATGTCACCCAGCTGACCAACGATCGATATGCCGACCTTCAGCCAGCGTGGGCGCCGAATGGGCGCATGATCGCCTTCGTCACCGATCGAGGGCCGGGCACCGATCTCGGTGACCTCGATTACCACCAGATGAGGCTCGCGATCTACGACCTCGACTCGAACAACGTGCAGGTCGTCTCGCTCTTCAACGAGACGCGCCATTCGAACCCGCAGTTTTCCCCCAACGGTTCAGAAATTTTCTTCATCGCCGATCCCGACGGCGTGGCCAACGTATACGTCTACGACCTCGGAACCGGCTCCGTCGGCCAGCTCACCAACGTCCAGACGGGAGTCACTGGAATTACCGACCTCTCCCCCGCAATCTCGGTCGCCGCATCGACCGGTGATCTGATGTACTCGGTTCTCGAGGATGCGCGGTGGAACATCTACGGAATCCAGCGAGACGAGCTGCGCAGAACCAGCATTGCTCAGAACATCTCCGGAAGAGCCGAGGCTTCAGAGATCCTTCCGCCAGTGGAAGCCATTGGCGACACTGCGGTCGCGAGCTACCTGTCGCGTCCGACGCGTGGTTTGCCGAGCGAAGACGTCGACTACGCCGTCGGCCGTTACTTCCCTAAACTGAGTCTCGACTACATCGGTCCGCCCGCAATCGGCCTCACCTCCGACGAGTTCGGCACCGGACTTTCCGGAGCGATCAGCGCTTACTTCAGCGACGTTCTGGGCCAGCATCAGCTCGGAGTGGCTCTCCAGACGGGAAACACCTCGTCCTCAGAGGGGACATCCTTCGCCGAACAGATCGGCGGGCAGCTTTTCTATCTCAATCAGTCTCACCGCTTCAACTGGGGCACCGTCCTCATGCACGTCCCATATGTGGATCAGTTCACGACGGGTGTCGACAGGAACGTCGATCTCGGAGGCGGAGTGCGAGGGGATGTCGTTCAGCAGCTTCGGAGAATCGTCACGATCGACGAGCTGTCTCTGATCGCGCAATACCCCTTCACGCAGACGAGACGTTTCGAGACCGAAGTGGGGTACACCCGATACCAGGACTCCCGGGATCTGATCGAATACACCCTGGTTGGAGGGCGGATCGCCGACATCCAGGTCGTCGATTCCGCGGAGATCGATCCACTCGATTACTACCACGGCTCGATTGCCCTGGTCGGCGATTCATCAGCTTTCGGTTTCGTTTCCCCCGTGCGAGGTACTCGGTATCGCCTCGAGGCGGAAGTCAACGAGGGAGACATCAACTTCACGACCGGCCTCGCCGATTACCGTCGCTACGTCTTCTTCCGCCCGGTGACCTTCGCGGTCCGCGCAATCCACTTCGGCCGGTACGGTGACGGCGCCGAGGACAACCGGCTGTCGGATCTCTATCTCGGCAGGACGAGCCTGGTCCGCGGCTATGACGACTTCTCGGCCAGCGAATGCACCTTCTCGCCGGCGAATCCCGAGATCTGTCCGGAGTTCGAGCGGCTGCTCGGCAGCAAGATCGGCGTGGTCAACCTCGAGGTCCGAGCGCCTCTGTTCGGCAACGAGGAGTTCGGTCTGTTTCAGGTCGAGTTCCTTCCGACCGAGATGTACGCCTTCGCCGACGGGGGTGTCGCATGGACGGAAGACGAATCACCGACGTTCAGGTTCGATCAGGATTCGCTCGAGCGCATCCCGGTCTTCAGTGCCGGAGTTGGCCTTCGGATGGTTCTCGGTGGCTATCTCCCGCTCAACTTCTACTACGCATTCCCGTTCCAGCGGCCTGCGGAAGAAGGTGGCAAATTCGGCTTCGCGATTCAGGTCGGATGGTAACGACGGTTGGAGGTTTGAGGTTTGAGGTACTCGATTTTCGGAAGCGAGACGGGGTCGGGTCTGAACTTGGAACTTAACTCGCTCTGATCTCGCGAGCTCTGGCGAACACTCAAGTTAAGTTCCAAGTTCAGACCCGACCCCGTTTCCACGTCATTTCTGAGCGGGCAAACCTCGGCGGCGGCTCGTGAAGCCGCTGGTCACGATCTACCTGGGTGGGCCTCCTCCAACCTCCAACCTCCAACCCTCTATGCCTGCGCGATGCGACGGAGGGTCCGCGCCGCGACCGCGAGCATCGAAAGATCCATCGCGGACGCGGAGCGGAGCTCGGTGAGCACACGCTCGGTTCTCTCGACCACCGGCCCACGTTCGGCGAGCCACTCTGCAATCGCGACTTCCACCTCGCCATTCGGTGAGCTCGCGAGGATGTCGCTGGCGATGTCGCTCTGGTACCCGAAAAGGTCGTCGATCAGGCCCGCGAGGGCGGCTCTCTGCCAGGCGGATTCGGCAGCAATCCCCGAAGCCGCCTCGCGCAATGCATCGAAACCGAGACGCGCCCCGAGGTCGAAGTAGACCTTGCCCGCTTCCCGGACGTCACGATCGGTCCTCATCGCAATCCGGACGATGTCGGGAAACGAGCCGACGATATCGAGACTCGCGAGGCGGTTCGCGAGCGATTTCGGGATGCCCAGCATTTCGTGATCCCGCGCCTCCTCGCGCAACGAAAGGAGTCTTTCGTCAGACAGCGTGTCGTCGAGGGATTTCGCCAGCGTCATGATGCGCTCGTTGAAATTCTGCTGATTACGCGTGATGTCGAGGTCCTCGACGGTTCGCAACAGCCACCGGGTGGTCCGCTCGAGCAGACCCTGCATTGCGATGAACATGTCGGTCTGCATTCCGGAGGCGACTTTGTTGTCGAGGCCCTCGATCTTCGCCCAGGTCTTCCGCATCGCGAAGGCATCCCGCGCGATCGTGTAAGCCCTGGCGATGTCACTGACTGTCCGGCCCGTTTCCTCGATCATCTGAGACACGAACGTAGCGCCGACACGGTTGACCATGCTGTTGGTGACATGAGTCGCAATGATCTCGCGTCGGAGCCGGTGTTGCTCGATCGCCTCCCGATAGCGTTCGCGCAGCTCCATAGGAAAGTAGAGGAGCAGATCTTTGACCAGAAGCGGGTCATCAGGGAGGTTCGACTCCAGCAGCTCTTCGTATGTGTCGATTTTCGCGTACGCCAGCAGGACCGCGATCTCGGGTCTGGTGAGGCCCTGACCGGCGGTTGCACGCTCGGTGATCTCTTCGTCGTTCGGCAAAAACTCCAGCGCGCGATCGAGTCTCCCTTTCCTCTCGAGCAACTTCATCAGACGAGCATGCTGATCGAGGATCTCGGGGGCAAGTCTTTCGATGACGCTGATCGCCTGGGTCTGCTGGTAATTGTCCCTGAGAACCAGCTCGGCAACCTCGTTGGTCATGTCGGCAAGAAGCTCGTTGCGCTGGGTCTGGTCGAGGGCACCCTGGCGCACCCGCGTATCCAGCGCAATCTTGATGTTGACCTCGTGATCGGATGTGTCGACCCCGGCCGAATTGTCGATGGCGTCCGTATTGATCTTTCCGCCTCTCCGAGCGAACTCGATCCGGGCTTCCTGAGTAAATCCGAGATTTGCGCCCTCGCCCACCACCCGTGTACGAAGCTCGTCCGCATTGACTCGCAGCGCGTCGTTCGCACGGTCGTGAGCTTCGGCATGAGTCTGCTCGCTCGACTTCACGTACGTTCCGATCCCGCCGAGCCAGAGGAGATCGACCCTCGCTCGCAGCATCGCCTTGATCAGATCATTGGGAGTCGTCGTTTCCGATTCGAGCCCGTAGAGCTCGCGAATCTGCGGGGACACCCGGATCGTCTTGGACGACCGATCGAAAACACTGCCTCCCTCGGACATCACTGAACGGTCGTAATCCGCCCATGTCGTTCTCGGTGTGTCGAACAGACGCTTTCGTTCGTTGAAGCTGGTCGCCGGATCCGGATCGGGGTCGACGAATATGTGCATGTGATTGAACGCACCCACCAGTCGTATGTGCTGGGAGAGGAGCATCCCGTTGCCGAAGACGTCGCCAGCCATGTCCCCAACTCCGACGACCGTGAAGTCCGCAGCCTGAGTGTCGTGGCCGAGCTCGCGGAAGTGTCGCTTGACGGCCTCCCAGGCTCCGCGGGCCGTGATTCCCATTTTCTTGTGGTCGTATCCGGCCGAGCCGCCCGACGCGAATGCGTCCCCGAGCCAGAAGTCATACTCGGCCGCAACTGCGTTCGCGTAGTCGGAAAACGTCGCGGTCCCCTTGTCCGCGGCCACGACCAGATATGAATCATCCGGGTCCCGCCTCACGACATTCTTCGGAGGCACGAGAACATCGCCGACCAGGTTGTCCGTCAGGTCGAGCAGGCCTCGAAGAAAGTTCTGATAGCAGTGGATTCCCTCTTCGAGAAAGGCGTCCCGGTCAGACGCCGGAGGCGCCTGCTTCAGAACGAATCCACCCTTGGAGCCGACGGGTACGATGACCGCGTTTTTCACGATCTGCGCTTTGACGAGCCCCAGGATCTCCTGGCGAAAATCCTCTCGCCGGTCGGACCACCGCAAGCCTCCACGCGCGACGCGGCCCCCGCGCAGGTGAACGCCTTCGAAGCGCGGGGAATAGACGAATATCTCGAACATCGGCTTGGGCGCCGGCATGAACGAGACTGATCTCGAGTCGAATTTCATCGACAGATAGCGTTTGCGTTCGCCATTTTCCAGAGGCTGAAAAAAGTTGGTTCGGAGCGTCGCATCGATCACTTCGAGGTAATGCCTCAGAATCCGGTCTTCGTCGACATTGGAGACGCCGTCGAGATGGCCCTCGATCTGGTCCCGGATCTCGTCGACGCGATCACGCTCCTCCTCGGAGGCTTCAGGATCGAACATGGCGTTGAAGAGCCTGACGAGCAGATAGGCGATCGTCGGGTTGTTCGCGAGGGTTACCTGCATGTAGGTCTCGCTGAACGTCACTCCGAGCTGTCTGAGGTATTTGCAGTACGCTCTGAGAATGATGATCTCGTACCATTCGAGTCCCGCGCACAGCACCAGCCGGTTGAAGCCGTCATCCTCGGTGTCGCCCTTCCAGGCGCGAATGAATGCCTCCTGAAACGGCTCTTTGACGGGCGCGATCTCGATGTCCGCCATCGGCATGATCAGGGTGAAATCCCGAATCCGGACGGTCCGCTCCTCTCCCGCGACGTGAAGCTCGTGAGGTGTCGCCATCTCAACGCGGAGTCCCATGTTCTCGAGCCGCGGGACGATGTCGGAGAGCGCAAGCGGGTCGCCGAGATTGATGAATTTACAGTGCAGATCGAGCAGTTCTCCCGATTCCTCGCTCGGCTGCTCGTAGAGCTCCACGATCAGATCTCCACGTTCGATGAGCGCATCGATTGACTGAATGTCCCGCACTGCATCCGCAGCGGTGAATTTTTCTTTGTAGGCGACCGGAAAAGCTTCGCGGAACCGGGAAAATTGTTCTCGTCCCTCCTCCTCGCCGAGCTTCTCGATCAACACCGCCCGAAGGTGGTCGTTCCAGCTTCTGGCAGCTTCCGCGATGAGCGTTTCGACGGCCTTCAGGTCGTACTCGGGGATCTTGCCCGGCTCGGTCTTGACGATGAAGTGGGCTCTCGCCAGCGGAGAGTCGGTCATCTGCGTATAGAACGCCGTGACCACGCCGTTGAACGCGACCTCGAGAATGACCCGGATCTTCTCACGAAGGTTCGAGTCGTAGTGATCTCGCGGAACGAATACCAGACACGACAGGAACCGCTCGAACACGTCTCGTCGGACGAAGAGCGCGGTCCTCTGCCGCTCCTGCAGCTGCAGGATCCCGAGGCTCATTTCATAAAGCTCGTCCTCCGTAATCTGGAAGAGCTCGTCCCGCGGCAGCGTCTCGAGTATCTGAGCGAGCGCTTTTCCCGCATGCGAATTCGGGGCGAGCTCGGCCCTCTCCAGCGTCCTCGAAGCTTTTCTCCTCAGCAGCGGAATGAACTTGACGCTCCGCGAATATGCCGTCGAGGTGAACAGCCCGAGAAAACGATGCTCGCCGATGACGCGTCCGTCTTCCGCGAAGCGTTTGACGCTGATCCGGTCCATGTGAACCGGTCGATGGACGCGACTCCGGCTGTTCGCCTTCGCAACGATGATCATTTCGTTGCGCCGGGCGAACTGGCTGAACTCTTCGGTGAACGGCTGCGCGCCTCTCTCGGCGCTCTCCGGTCGGACTTCCCGGAGGATACCGAGTCCCGACTCCGGATCGAGCTTCAGATAGTCGTCACCCTTCTCGGTGACGAAGTCGTAGCGGCGGTAGCCGAGAAACGTGAAATGCTCGTCATCGAGCCATTTGAGGAATTCGACCGCTTCATCGACTTCCTCCTCGGCCACCGGGGGATGTCGCTCGCTTAGCTCCCTGAGGCTCTCGCGCATCTGCTCCCGCATCGCTTTCCAGTCGCGAACCGCGACGCGAACGTCCGCGAGCACATCGAGGATGCTCGCCCGCATTGATTCGAGAACGTCGGGGCTGGTCTCCCGGTTGAGCTCCAACTGCATGTACGACTCGGAGATCGGCTCTCCATCGGCGCTCCGTACGCCCTCGGGAGTTCGTCTGATTTCGACGACGGGGTGAATCACGAGCTGCAGTGTGTGTTCCGAACTGACGATGGCGGCCGTGATCGAGTCGACGAGAAAAGGCATGTCGTCATTGACGATCTCGAGAACGGTCCGATCGTGTGCCCATCCACCTTCCTCCGAGGGATTCTTGAATCGGAGTTTCGGCGTGTCGGGTTCTCTTTTCTCGCCAAACTCCCAGAGCGAGAGCACCGCGCTCAGCAGATTGTCGAGCGAGCGGGGAATGATGTCCGCAGGAGAAACGAGCTCGTAGAATTTTCGAATGAATCGTTCGAGACCGTACTGATCCCCCTCGACCGATCTCAGTGCCTTGTCGACGATGTCATCGACGATCTCCGCTTTTCGCGCCTCGTCTGCAATCACTTTTTCTCGCCCCCCGGGAACATCCGAGAGGTGATTCTCGCACCCCGGCGGACAAAGTGGAAGGCCTGTGGCAGGTTGGAGGTTTGAGGTTGGAGGTTGGAGGAGCCAGTCAGACGACGCGAAGCGCCGAGTCTTCGGGGGGCACCGGCGCTGCGCCTGGATTGACCGTAGGCGGGGCGGGTCGGAAGGCTGCGAAAACCGGCTGTGGTCCGGTCAACCGGGTGAGGCGGTCACCACCGCGGCGTCGATTCCTTCGGCGTAAACCATCAGAAATCTGAACGCGCGGATCTCGGGAAGGTCGACGACCGTCTCCTCATCCGCGGTCGAGATCATCACCGGAGCCACCACCTCGTCGAGCTCGGAACGCTCCAGCGCCATCCGGACCGGAACGGCTCTCGCGGGCCCGGGCTCGAGAATCAGACGCGGCCTTCCGACGACTTCCCTTCCGAAGTCGAAAAGCGTCCCCGGGACGTGCCGGCTCCCCGCAACGGCGACCCCCGCGATCACCTCGATGTCGGGGAGCGCTCCCTCCACCGCCATCGCGCTGACCGCGGTGCGCGTATACGTAACGGTCGGCTCGACCTGCCGGACGGCGAGCGAGGGATAGTTCCACTTCCCCACCGGAGGCGGGCCGAGCGCGATCGGCCGCTCCCCCTCGTCCGGATCCCGAACGAGCAGATCCTCGGTTCGACGCCTGAAAATGCGCCAATCCGTATCCGAGACCACCATTGCACCCATCATCGGCCCGAAGTCGATCGAGACGATCAGCCCTCCGACACCCTCAGCACTCCTGCAGGCCACCACGATCCGGTTCACATCCTCCCGGCGGATGATGTCACTCACATTCCACTGATCGATCGCCTGACGCCCGGCCCAGCCTCCCGCTCCGATCTGGCGCTCGTTCAGATAGAGGGTGTACCAGGGATCAGCGCCAATCCGGATGACTGCCCCTCGTGCCTTCGCAGGAACCCGGAAGTTCTTCGTCGCGAAGAATGTGACCGGTTCCTGATCGATGATCGGGCGATCCATCCAGATCCACTGGGCGTTGCCCGTCAGCGTGTGAATCTTGCGCTCGTAGAAACCCCTCAGGGAGGTGAAAGACACAAAAGCGGCGAGCGCGAGAGCTCCGAAACCAAGCCACTTTCGGAGCGAGCTCCGGATTCGACCCTCGATCAACCCGCCTTCCCTTCCAGCATCGCGACAATCTCCGCGGAAGCCACCACCGGCCTGCGCGACCCTCGATCCACCCAGACGTGCTCACTGTAGCCGAGCCCGTGCAGGGTTCCGGCAGAGGAATCGGTGAGCCGGTAATCGAACCTCACTCTACGGCTTCCGTTGCGGGCCAGCGTGGTTTCGATCCGAACCTCGTCGTCATATCCATAGGGAGCTCGGTACTCGCAATGCACCGCCGTCACGACCAGAAGATAACCGCGCTGTTCGATCTCCCGGTAGGTGATTCCGGCCGCCCGGCAGAGGTCCGTCCGTCCAATTTCGAACCATACGATGTAGTTCGAGTGATGGGCGATGCCCATCTGATCGGTGTCCTTGTAACGGACTCTGGTGCGGCTTTCAATCATGTTTTCCGGGTCCCTCCGTCGGGCGTCGTTCGTGCTAGTGTAGTCGGTCGCTCGCGCTCCACGGAGGATCAAACTGGCCAGAGAAACGATGAAAGCAGTCGTCAAGACCGAGCCGATCCCCGGACCGGAGGGAACGGACATTCTCGACAGGGAGATCCCGAGCCCGGGATCCGACGAGGTCCTCGTTCGAGTCGGTGCGACCGCGATCTGCGGCACCGACAAGCACATTTTCAAGTGGGATGAATCGATTCGACGCTCGGTCGTACCTCCTCGAGTCTACGGTCATGAGTTCTGCGGCTTCGTCGAACGGATCGGCGAGGGTGTCCGCAACCCCGCGGTCCAGTCGGGCGCCTACGTATCGGCGGAGATGCATTCGGTCTGCGGAATGTGCGACCAGTGCAGAACGGGCAACGGCCATCTCTGCGTCAATACGAGGATCCTGGGAGTCCATGCCGACGGGGCGTTCGCCGAGTTTGTCGTCGTTCCCGCTTCCAACATCATCCCGCTCGACCCGAGGATCGTTCCGCCACGAGTCGGGGCATTTCTCGACGCTCTCGGTAACGCCGTCCATGCAACGCAGGTTTTCGATCTCGTCGGAAAGACCGTGATGATCACGGGCTTCGGCCCGATCGGCGCAGCTGCAGCCGCGATCGCCGAGCACTCGGGTGCATCACTGATCATCGTCACCGACATCAGTGACCACGCTCTCGAGACCGCCCGGCGCTGGGCGGCGCATCTGAATTTCCCGAATCTCCATGCGTTCAACGTCCGGACCACCGACCCGCGCGATGTGCTGGAAGCGGTCCGTGCGCTCACCGGCGGCGGGGTCGACGTGACTCTCGAGATGTCGGGAGCGCCGTCCGCACTGAACTTCGCGCTCGATGCGGCCCGGATGGGAGGAAGTCTCGCGCTTCTCGGCCTTCCCGCGCAGGAGAGCCTCACGATCGAAAATTACGCGCGCAACGTCGTTTTCAAGGGGCTGGACCTGCGAGGCATCATCGGCCGGAGGATGTACGACACCTGGGATCGGATGCTTGCGATGCTCGCCGGTGGCCTCGATGTCTCATGGATCGTGCAGGGAGAATTCGACGGTCTGGATTCGTTCAGCGAGGCGATGGAGCTGTTCGAGACGGGAAATGCGTTGAAGGTCGTTCTCTATCCCGAGGGGTCCGCGGACGCGATCCGACGCGTCACGAGCTGAGCGGCGGATCAGTGGCTCGAGGCGGCTGCCCTGCCGAAACCGCCTCCGAGCAGCGGGCGCGAGACGGCCACGGCCGACTTCACCAGCACCGGATAGGGATTGACGGTCGTGCTACGGCTGACGATCTGGAAATGGAGGTGGGGTGGTGTCGTCCGGGCATTTCCCGTGTTACCGACGTATCCGAGCGTCTCCCCCTTCGACACTTCCATCCCCTCGCGCAGCCCTCCGACCCATCGGTCGAGATGTGCGTAGTAGAACATCGACCCATCGGGAGCACGAAGCCAGATGCATTTGCCTCCGAGTCGCTGCTCGCCGATATAGGTGATCACTCCCGGGCTCACGGCGACGACCTTCGTCCCCTTCGGCGCAAAGATGTCGATCCCCTTGTGCTTCCGCTTTCCCGCGTCTCGCGGCGCCCCGAAGCTGTCGCGAAGGTCGCGTCCCCGGACACCCTCGACTGGAATCATCAGATCGGCCAGAACCGAACCGGGGCGCAACTCCTCTCCGAGCCTTCGTGAGATCGACTTGCCGGTTCTCCGCCAGGCGTCCCGTTCGTCGAGGACGGCGAGGTCCTCGGCGAGTTGCGCATCGAGGGATGTCCAGTCAGGGTCGACGCGGACGGGGGGCTCGGTCACTGCCGGGCCGGCAGAAGAGCAGGCCTGCGCGATCAGTGCTGCAGCAAGGACCAACCCGATACGGAGCCTGGACGCCATCCTTCACAATTGTAGCAAGACGGCGAGCAATGTGGGAAGAGGCTGTTCCGCCGGGCTCGGGGTTTGAGGTTGGAGGTTCGAGGTTTTAAGCCGAAGCACTCGATTCTCGCGTGATCGAGCCGCCGAAGGCGAAGGATCTGGGGACGGTCGTGGTCAACGTGACCAGCGCCTGCACCGATGATTCACGACCCCCCTGCCCCCCTCGCTTCGCCGGGCTCCTAATGAAACGACCACGAAATTGTTAGACTTCGACCCTTTTGCAGCGCTTCGCTTGGGCTGATGTCCCACCCTGCAAGGTTCCTCGCTTGCCCGCCCGACCACCCGCTCGGGATGACGTCGGTTTGAGTACGCGAGTGCGGTTGTTCCTGCACTCACGGGTGTCATTTGCGATTCACCGTCGCAACGCGCCGGTCAATTGCTCAGGATGGCGAGCGCTTGGATGGCTGCAACCTCCAACCTCGAACCTCGAACCTCGAGCTCAGTTCCGGCCGACCGAGGTCCCGCCTTCGGCCCGCTCGGCCGAGGCCATTCGCTCCGCCCTGATCCTTCGCACCTCGTTGGCGAGCCTCTCGGCTGCCGGCATCAGCTCGATTGCACGCTCGACCTGCTCGTCACCGAGAAGTCTGTAAGGATACGAAGCGTCGTAACCGAATTTGGCGGCGACGATCTCGGCTTTGAGCTGACGTTCCACGTAATCCCGGCTCAGCGGATCCGACTCGAACAATTCGAGGATCTCCTCCTGGGAGGCAATCTCCACCGATTCGGCATAGGCCGCGAAATCTCGAATCATCGCGTCGGAGATCATCAGTTCGCGGGTCGTTTCGGGATGATCGGCGACGTACTGCACGGCGAAGTTGAAGATGGCGCTTCGCACCTGGAGAAGCTGGACCAGATTCGGGAGCTCGCGAGGCTCGACCAGTACGTCCGGCTCGATGCCACCGCCGCCGAAAACCTTTCTTCCGGATTCCGTTTCGAAAGAACCGTCCTCGAGACTCGATTCGGTGGCTTCGCCGAGGTAGTAATCGTAAAACGACGAGTAATCCCTCTGAATGTTCCGACCGGAGGGAGTGTAGTAACGGGATGTGGTCAACGCGAGGCCCGCGCCGTACTGGAGTGAGAAGACGCTCTGTACGAGCCCCTTCCCCCAGCTCGTCTGACCGACGACCAGTCCCCGATCATGATCCTGGATGGCCCCGGCGACGATCTCGGAGGCAGATGCGCTCTCCCGATTGATCAGAATGACGACCGGAATGTCGAGGTTCCGGTGCTTCCCGGGAGCTCGATACTCCTGATAGTTATCCTCGTTACGCCCCCGGTGGTAGACGATCATCTCACCTTTTCTGATGAAGAAATCGGAGACTCCTACGGCCGCGTCGAGAAGTCCACCGGGATTCGTACGGAGATCGAGCACGAGCTTCTTCATTCCCTGTTCTTCGAGTCGCGCGAGCGCATCGTCGAACTCTCTGACGGTGGTGTAGGTGAAGTCCTTGAGTCGAATGTAGCCCACGTCCGGACGGACCATCTCGACGACGGTCACCGAGTTGGTCGGGATGGCCGCACGCTCGATCTCCATCGGGATCGGTTCCTTGATTCCGACGCGAACGATCTTGATGTTGACCGTGGTTCCCTTCGGACCTTTCAGCTTGCCGACGACTTCGTCAACGGGCATCTCCTCGGTGCTCTCCCCTTCGATCTCGGAGATGATGTCTCCCGCCCGGATTCCGAGGCGTGACGCCGGCGTCCCCTCGAGCGGGGTAATGACGGTGATCTGGTTGTTTCGCTTGGTGATCAGGATGCCGAGTCCGTAGAAGCTACCCTTCTGGCGGTCCTGCATCTCGCCGAAATCCCGTGGTTTGAGGAAGGTCGTGTGGGGATCGAGGGTCCGCAACATTCCGTCGATGGACGAAAAGACGAGATTTTCCGATTCGACCGGGGCGGCGGCCCAGTAACGTGCAGCGGTGATCAGGTCGGTGTACTCCTCGAGTCTGCCGTGGAGCTCGTCTTCCCCCTTGGATTCGGTGATCCGATCGCCGAACAGCGCTCCCGCCGCTGCGGAAGCGACGAGGGTGATGAGTACGACTCCCAGGAAGCCCGACTTGCGTTTCTGCACGTTTTGATTGTATTTCATCTCGACTCCTTCAACTCCCGCCCGCGTGGAACTATTCATCATCCAGGCTGCGTTCGGGACAATTGCAACAAAGGTGCTACCAGGATGGGACCACTCGGATTTCCGGAACTGCTACTGATCTTTGCCATTGCACTGATCGTCTTCGGCCCTCGCAAGCTGCCCGAGATCGGGCGGACGATCGGGCGGGCCTTCGGTGAGTTTCGGCGCGCCACCAACGAGCTCAAGTCGAGCCTCGAGGACGACATCGATGCCGAGCAGGGCCGTTCCACCCGACCGAAACCCGACTCGAGATCCATCCCGGCCGAGCCCTCCTCGAAACCCTGATGACGGTTTCTCACCCGGTGAGCGACGAACGAGTGCCCGAGCAGGATGAGCTCGAGGAACTGAGTTTCCTCCACCATCTGGACGAGCTTCGCCGCCGCCTGATCGTCGTCATCGTCAGCCTTCTGGTCGCATTCCTGCTCTGCTGGTCATTCGCTCCGGCGATCTTCACCATCATCCAGGCGCCTGTGGTCCAGTACCTCCCCGACGGACAGCTCGCATTCACCAGCCTCACCGCTCCCTTCTTTCTCTACATGAAGGTCGCCCTCTTCGCCGGTGTCTTTCTCGCCTCCCCGGTGATCATTCTGCAGGTCTGGCTCTTCATCCGGCCCGGTCTCTACCGGCGGGAGCGCCGCTATGCCGTCCCGTTCATTCTGTTCTCCTCGATCTTTTTCATTGCGGGTGGTTACTTCGGCTACAAGGTAGTTCTTCCTCTCGCCTGCAATTTCTTCGTCGAGATGGGATCCGGCTTCGACGACGTGATCACGATCGATGATTACTTTTCGTTCGCGTCCCGGCTCGTTCTCGGTCTCGGGCTCGTTTTCGAAACGCCCATTCTGATCTTTTTCCTCGCCAGGCTCGGTCTGGTGACTCCGGCCTTTCTTCTGAAGAACCTGAAATATGCGATCCTGATCATCTTCATCATCGCCGCGATGATCACGCCGACTCCCGACATCGTCACGCAGTCGGCCCTCGCCATCCCGATGATCGCTCTTTATCTTCTGGGTATCATGATCGCCTGGATTTTCGAGAAGAAAGAGGAGTGACGATGGATCTGCTCGTGCTCGTGCGACACGGCCACGCCCGGAACGGGAAGAACGACTCGGAGAGATCGCTCTCCGATCAGGGCCGCGAGGAAGTCGAGTCGCTCGCGGAAAAACTGGCCGCCCGCAGGATTGATCCCGTAAAAATCATCCACAGCCCCAAATTGCGCGCCATGGAGACGGCACAGCTGCTCCAGCGACGGCTCGGAGGGGCGCTCGAGGTGGACTCGAACGTTTCACCCGATTCGGATTCAGATGTGATCGCGACGGACTTCGAGTCGGCGGAGGGGACATTCATCGTGGTGAGCCATCTGCCCTTTCTCCCCTCCCTGACTCAACGACTGATCGGAAGCGCTCTTTCGTTCTCCACGGCCGGCGCGATCGGAATCGAGCAGACCGACGCGGGTCCCCGGCTCGCCTGGAAAGAGGGTCCCTGACGACAGCAGGAATCAGGATCCAGGATCCAGGTTGAGGGCAGCGTTTAATTCGTCATCCTGAGCCGCCGAAGGACGGCGAAGGATCTGGGGGCGGCTCGTGAGTCAACATGGCGAGTGGATGCAAGGGTGACTCACGATCCCCCGCCAGATTCTTCGCCCGTGCTCCGCCGGGCTCAGAATGACGAGTGCTTCGCTCTTCAACTCTGGCTCCTGATTCCTGTCCTGGCTCCTGATTCCTGAATCCTGGCTCCTGATTCCTGAATCCTGGCTCCTCTCTGCCGGTTTACTTTCCGCCTCTGGCCGTGTCAAAGGGAGCGTGAAGAAGCTCCAGTCCATCGATCCCCGATATTTTCAGATCGCATCGCTCGGAGCGCTCGTGGCGTGGGGCGGGCTCGGGCTCGGCCTCGATCTTCGGTTCGCGCATGTCGCAGCCGCATTCGCCGGCGCCATCGGCGCCCAGGCGATCGGGTCACGGTGGGCAGGAATCCCGTTCGAAGCGAAAAGCGCGTTCATCTCCGCGCTCTCGATCATCGTTCTGCTGCGAGCGGAGAGCTGGCTGACGATCCTGCTGGCCGCCGGGCTGGCGGTCGGATCGAAGTTCATCCTGAGGATCGATGGCCGGCACGTCTTCAATCCGACAAACATCGCAATCGTTGCGGTGCTCGCCACCGGGTGGGACGGCTGGGTTTCGAGCGGCCGGTGGGGCAGCGAGACGTGGACGGTTTTTCTCATCGCGTGCGGCGGAGTACTCGTGGTCCATCGCGCTGCGCGATCAGACGTCACATGGGCGTTTCTGCTCTCCTGGACGGCTCTCGTCTTCGGACGTGCAATCTATCTCGGGGACCCGCTCGCCATCCCGCTCCATCAGCTTCAGAACGGCACCCTTCTGATCTTTTCGTTTTTCATGATCTCCGACCCGAAGACCACACCCGACTCCCGGATCGCGAGAATTCTCTGGGCCGTGGCAGTCGCCGCGCTCGCCGGCTATCTGCGCTTTCACCATCAGCAACCAAACGCGCTCCTTCTGGCGCTCGCCTTTTCCTCGCCGTTCGTTCCGGTACTGAACCGTCTGATCCGAGCTCGTCGTTTCGAGTGGCCCGGTGACGACTCAACCGCTCCCGCTCGGCGTGGAGCCCTGCTCACACCGCTTCACTTCCCGAAAGGAGATCTTTCCATGATTCGAATCTCGTTGATGTTCCTCGTGTCACTCACTCTGGCGATGCCAGCGTTCGCATTCTGCGGCTTCTATGTCGGCAAGGCAGGATCGAATCTTTACAACAATGCCTCGAAAGCCGTCCTGGTCCGCGATGGCGATCGGACCGTGATCACGATGGCTAACGATTACGAGGGGGATCTCGACGAGTTCGCGATCGTCATTCCGGTTCCGACCGTCATTCAAAGAAGCCAGATCAATCTCGCCGATCCGGCGCTGCTCGAACGGCTCGATACATTTACGGCACCCAGGCTCGTCGAGTACCACGACGAGAATCCATGTCAGATCGCACTGAGACGGCAGCAGTCACCGTTCCCGGCCACGGCGAAGATGGCCGACGCGTCTTCCGTGAGAGAAGAAGCACTCGGCGTGACGGTCGAGGCTTCGTACAGCATCGGCGAGTACGAGATCGTCGTTCTCTCCGCGAAACAGAGTGACGGCCTTCAGACCTGGCTCCGGGAAAACGGCTACCGGATTCCCGAGGGAGCGACCGCCACGCTTCAGAGCTACATCCGGCAGAATACGAAGTTCTTCGTCGCCAGGGTCAACATCGAGGAACAGAGACGTCTCGGATTCACCTATCTGCGGCCGATCCAGATCGCGTTCGAGACGCCGAAGTTCATGCTCCCGATCCGCCTCGGTACGGTCAATGCCAGAGGCCCCCAGGATCTGATCATCCACACGCTCACTCGAAAAGGTCGCGTCGAGACGACGAACTATCGGACCGTCAGAATTCCGACCGACGCCGAGGTTCCGATGTTCGTACGAGATGAATTCGGCGAGTTTTACTCGGCGATGTTCGATCGCCAGGTCCGCGAGGAGCGGATGCGGGCGGTGTTCCTCGAATATGCATGGAACGCCGCCTGGTGCGATCCATGCCCGACAAACCCACTCACCCGCGATGAGCTCCGCGCACTCGGTGTCTTCTGGCTCGACGGCGGAGGCCCCGACGTCTTCGTGACGCGGCTCCACGTCCGCTACGACGCCCGCTCCTTTCCGGAGGATCTGGTCTTCCAGGAGACGAACGACCAGTCGACCTTTCAGGCCCGTTACATCGTCCGTCATCCGTGGGAGGGACGCGAATGGTGCTCGGCAACCGATCGGTATCGTCGCGAGCTCGCCGAACGGGAACGGCTGCAGGCGAGAACCGCAGCGCAGCTGACCGGATGGCCGGTCGAAGCGATCTTCCGCAGGATGGACATCCGTGGAATCGACGACGAGCAGAAGCCCTGGTGGGAACAGCTCTGGGACCGATTCTGAGGTCTCGATGCAACGATTGACCGGGAGGGCGAGCCTCTGGCGAGCCGCGATTCTCGAAATCGGACCTGAAACCCGCGATCAGCCGGGCGGGCGACAAGCCGACCAATCCCGCCAGCTCGCGGCTCGCCAGAGGCTCGCCCTCCCAACGTGATGCTTGATCCCGCGAGATCGCGGCTTGCCCGGAGGCCCGCACCCCGTCGCGCGTCCCTCGCCCCGTATTCATTGCGCAAGCTCCGTTAGAATGGCCGCCAATGAAGGACACCGCTTCGGTACCGACGCTCGAGGCGATTCGCCAGGCTGCTTCGACTCTCGAGGGCATCGTCGTCCGGACTCCGCTCGTCCGGCTCGAAGGGGATTTCGAGGGACGTGAGATCTGGCTGAAGCTGGAGAACCTCCAGCCGATCAATGCTTTCAAGATCCGGGGCGCGGTCAACGCGATTGCCGAGCTCGACGAAAACAGACGGGCGCAGGGCGTCTGGACGATCAGCGCGGGAAACGCGGGACAGGGTGTCGCGTGGGCCGCCCGGCGGTATGGAATTCCCTGCACGGTCGTCGTCATCGAGACCGCGCCCGATACGAAGGTCCGGCGGATGGAGCAGCTCGGAGCCGAGCTCGTCCGCGCTCCCTTCGACGAGTGCTGGCAGGCGATGCAGGATCGCCGGTTTCCCGGCGTGGAGGGGGCGTTCATCCATCCCTTCGACGACGATGCATTCATTACCGGCAACGCGACGATCGGTCTCGAGATCCTCGACGACCTTCCGGAGGTTGACGTCGTCTGTGGCGCGATCGGCGGAGGGGGGCTGATGGCGGGTGTGGGTGCGGCGATTCGTCCCCTTCGAAGCGACGTCACGATTCTCGGCGCTGAACCCGAGACCGCTGCCCCGCTGGCCCTCTCGTTCGAGCGGGGGAGTCCTCAGGTTTTCGACCGGTGGGAAAAGTCGTTCGTCGATGGAGCCGGCGGCAAGAGCGTCTTTCCCTCGATGTGGGATCGCCTCCACCCCGTTCTCGACGGGTCGGTCGTCGTCAGCCTCGAAGAGGTCAGGGAAGCGATCCGAACGATCGCGGAGCGCGCACGCGTGATCAGCGAAGGCGCTGGAGCACTCCCGGTCGCCGCGGCGATCGCCGGTCGGACCGGCGGGCGGAAGATCGTCGCCATCGTGTCCGGCGGCAACATCGATCTTCGCGATCTCGCCGGAATCCTGACCGGATCAGCCCGCTGAATCGCGAACTCTCCGTCGGATCTCTTCCTCTTCGAGATCTTCCGTCCTGGCGGCAATCGACCAGATGTGTCCGAACGGATCCTCGACCTCTCCGAATCGTTCGCCCCACGCGGTGTCCTGGATCGGGACCACCACTTTCGCACCCTCGCTCAAAGCTCTGGAAAACATCCGATCCGGGTCTGTGCACCAGAGCTTCAGAACGACCGGCGTTCCACCGAGGGATCGCGGATCCGACTCCCGCTCCATCGTGTCCGCGACCTGAAAGAGCGATTCGCCGATTCTCAGCTCCGCGTGAAGCACGCCCTGCCCCATCGGATCTTCGATCACCGAGATCCGCTTTGCTCCGAAGGCACGCTCGTAATACTCGATGGCTCTCCTGCCGCCTTCGACGAGGAGCCGGGGAACAAGAACCGGACCAGACGGGTCATCCACGATCACTGCTCCTCGTCGCCGAGATACCGAATTCTGATCGCCCTGAACTCTTCCCCTTCGATCAGCTCCAGAATCTTCCGGTTGACGGGCTCCCTGAGCGGGCTCCCCGAAGGAAATGCGATCCCGTAAGTCTGCAGGCCCAGATTCTGGTCGAGCACTCGGAGATCCTCGAACCGGTGGCGCGACATATATCGCAGGATGGGCGAGTCGTAGACGACCGCATCGAGCTCTCCGGCGCTGAGCTCGTCCAGGGCCTCTTCGATCCTCGAAAAGCCTCGATGGCGGATCGCGCGGGCGGTGAGCCATTCATTGCTGGTCGAGCCGGATACCGTACCGACGGTCACGCCCGGAAGGTCCTCGGGTCCGTCGATGCTCCCCTGCAATTCGTTCAGCGTGAGCGCCGAAGCCATCGACGCCGTCAGCGTCGAAATGGCGATGAGGCCTGCCACCATCCACACCAGAGCGATGATTCTTCCGCCCGAGGTGACCGGTGACTTGTCCCCGTATCCCACCGTAGTCATGGTGACCGCGGACCACCAGAGTCCCGACCAGAGTCCTTCTCGGGCTGAGCCTCCGAACTGATCCGGATTCCTTCGTCTTTCGAACAGCCAGACGAGAGCGCCGACGACGAAAGCCACCAGAATGATCATGCCGAGAGTCTTCAGCAATTGCTTCGAGAAGAGTGCTCTGACCAGCACGAGCGGCGTATCTTTCGCGCCCGACTTCACTGCGATGCCCAGTCCGCTCGCATAATAAGGATGGCTGAAGTCGACTCGCCTCTCCCGTTCTTCGGTGATTGTCAGAGCCGATACAGCAAGGTCCAGATCATTCGTCTCGACCCCGGAGATGAGCCCGTCGAGATCCCTTTCGACATACCGGAATTCGATGCCGGCTTCGTTCGCGATCTCGTTCCAGAGGTCGATACTCATTCCGGTCCATTCGTCTCCGGCACGCATAGCAAACGGAACGGCCTCCCTTGTACCAACCACTAATGGTTCGGACGAGGAGATCTCAGGCGGATCTTCTCCCGTCTGCGCCTGAAGGGCAGAACTGAAGACAATGGTGAGAATCAGAATGACGTTCCTCATCGGATGGTCATTATAACGACGGGCAACTCCGCCTCTGTTAGTATCGTGCGGTGCAATTTATTTTTGACGGTCCGGAGGCCGCGCCGGCCACTCTGATCCTCGCTCATGGCGCCGGTGCTCCAATGGATTCACCGTTCATGAACGACATCGCCTCCGGCATCAGCAAAGAAGGGATACGCGTTGCACGCTTCGAATTCCCCTACATGGCCCAAAGGCGAACCGGTAAGAAGAAGGGTCCTGACCGCCCCGCCATTCTCGAGGCGACATGGATCGATGCAATTGCAAGCCTCGAACAGGCAGGCAGGACCTTCATCGGTGGTAAGTCGATGGGAGGGCGGATCGCAACCATGGTCGCGGACGATTCGGTCGCGGCAGGAGTCATCTGCTACGGATACCCCTTTCATCCCCCCGGCAAGCCGCAACAGACACGAACCTCACACCTCGAGACTCTGCGGGCTCCGACGCTGATCCTCCAGGGGACGAGGGATCCATTCGGGAAGCCGGAGGAGGTCGCTCGCTACGCACTCTCCGACGCCATCCGGGTCGAGTGGCTCGAAGGAGGCGATCACTCTTACAAAGCCCCCGCTCGCGCAGCCAATTCGACCAGAGACCTGATCGCTATGGCGATCGAAAGGTCGATTGCCTTCATCAGACGAACACTTTCCGATTGAGATGAACATTGATTCTACCAATTTGCTATGATCTTTAAAGTGGTATCGACACATCCCTTCAATCAACAGTAAGGACGGTCTATGAATCTCACCGAGGCGCAGGCACATTACGTAGTTGAAAAGATGCTCGAGGATCGCAAGATCTCACAACGAGACGTCGATCGCTATCTCAAGAGCATGCATTCGGATATCGATGATCTCGAGCGCCGGCTCGATCGATTGCGAGAGGCCGCCGGCTCCTCAGCCGGGTCCTCTTCAAAAACGCGCAAGCGTAGATCCGGAACCGGAAAGAAACGCGGCAGAAAGAAGCGCGCCACTGGCAAAACCTCCAAAGCCGGCAGTGGAAAGAAAAAAGGGAAGAAACGAAATCTTTCGCCCGAAGTGAAAGCGAGCCGGGCGCTTCAGGGGAGATACATCTCGAACCTTCGACGTTTTTCCGGGCGCAAGAAGGCCGATTTTCAGAAAATCGCCAGGGAACAGGGCCGCGAAGAAGCGCTTCGTCAGATGCAGGCCGCCAAGTCCTGACGAATTTCCCCTAAGAACCCGAAGAAACGCACGCTCCATCGAGCGTGCGTTTTTTTGACGTCAATCCAGCCGGACGCGTACCAGCAATGGCTCGTGATCCGACGTCTGTAATGATCCCGGCTCGTCGACTGTGACGTGCACAATGTCCAGCTCCGTCCGGCTTGCAAGCTCCCGAGGAACGAGTATGTGGTCGAGGATCTGTGAGTTCCCCTGGTAATTGTAAGTGTAACGATCCTGTCCTGGATGGCGATCGACCAGAGCAACGAGACCTCGTTTCCGCAGCTCGTCGATCGGTGGGCGAAACTCGTACTCGTTCAGGTCGCCGAGAACCACCACTGCCGCCACGGGAAAGCGCGATCGAATGCGTTCTACGAATTCGCCGATCAGCGCCGTCTGACAACTTCGCTGTGCCTCGGTATGTCGAACCGGTGGCTGCACAGGGCCGAACACGGCATCGTCACCGCGCTTCGACTTGAGGTGATTGTTGATCACCACGATTCGCTTTCCACCGAGCTCGAACTCGCCGACGAGCGACTTCCGGGTCCCTTCCGCTTCATCGCTGCTCCCCTCGCCGAGAAAACAAGGCTCGCGCGTTCCGAGGCGAGCCGGATTCGTCTGCAGAATTTCTCCACCGCTCACCGCCAGGGCCGCCTCGGTCTCCGCTCCAGGCTCCCCCCGGTCAGGGAAAGATACGCGGTCCGGATTGAAGAGAAAGGCGTTCCGGATGTTCGAACCGGGGGCACCCCCGTCTGCGCTGTCGAGTGGGTCGATCTGACGAACGGCATACTCCGGACCACCGGCATCCGAAATCGCGGCGACGAGCCGTTCGAGAGTCGCTCGCGCGCTCGTGATTCCATCGTCCCGGCCACCCGAGTCGTCCTGGATTTCCTGAAGGCCGATGATGTCGGGACTCCTGAGATGTTCGACGATCACCCGGGCAATCCCTTCGAACTTCAGGGGGGGATTCGTTGCCGCGAGATTCAGGACGTTCCACGAAGCAATCGTCACCGAATCCGGGCCACCGGTCAGCCTCGTGGTCTCGCTCGCCCACCCAACGGGCCCGAGAGACTCAGGTTTTTCCACGAGCAGAACTCTCTGGATACCGAATTCCTGGCTGACGATGCCGCGGACATTTCCTCGCAATCTCTCCCCCACCCGAAAATCGGGCACTCCGCCAATGATCCGGCCGTCGATGACGACCTTCTCCGGGTTCTCGTCGTCCGGCATGACCCGGACCCCTCCTCGTGCGGTCTTCTCCGAGACACGGTGCCAGTCCGGACCGGAAATCACGACAGCGTCGCCGTAACGACTGGTCGGACCGATCACTACGGGGTCCTGGATCTCGACGAGCATTCCTTCCAGACTCTCCCAGAAATCGATCGCGTCGGAGCGAGGCTCGAATCGTGACAGCCCGTCGTCGTCGACGACGCCCGGGGGATTGCGGTGGCCCGGTATCAGAACCGGCGCGGGAAGTTCGGCCTGCCCGAGGATCTCCCAGGCGGGATCGGCCAGTTCGGTCTGGGTCAGCTCACCTCCCCTGCTCCACTCGCTGACGGTTCCTGACACGGCTACGAGCGAACCGACCGCGGGCATCGGAACGTCGACGCCACGCGTCAGGACCATCAGGCCTTCAGAGGTCGCGGGCGAGTCGTCCGGACGCCTCGACTGAATCCAGAAGCGGGGAGGTCGCTCATCCTCGAGAACGGCCGTCACGACCCCTTCGACCCGATCGACCCTCGCGTCCTTCAGAGGAGAGACGTGCCCGGCACCCTGAATCGAGGCGATCGTAGTTCCCGGCTGGACGCGCGGGGCGCAACCACCGCACAGGATGCCCAGGCCCAGGAGGGCAGCGAGCGCGACAGGGACAGTCCGCCCCCCGGGAAATTCGCCACGGGTGCGCCGAGGTTCCTCCGACTCGAAACGCGCATCGAGGTTCATCGGATTCTGCGTTCGCTCGCGAGTGGCTGGGTTCATCAAGACCTCCGTTGAGCTCTTACATACCATTCCCCGTATCCTGGAAGGAAAAATCTCATGCAGGCAACCAACATTCGAAACGGTATGGTTCTCCTCTTCAACGGGGATCTCTGCCGGGTTCTCGACTTCAGGCACCACACACCGGGAAACCTCAGGGCGATGGTTCAGACGAAAATGCGCAATCTCCGAACCGGCAACCAGTTCGAGCATCGCTTTCGATCGAACGACTCGATCGAGCAGGCTTTCATCGATACGCAGGAGATGGAGTATCTCTACTCGGACGGAGAATCCTACCACTTCATGAACACCCAGACCTTCGAGCAGATCGGCCTCAGCGACGAAGACCTCGGTGATGCCGCCCGGTGGCTTAGCGAGGGGATGAACGTCCAGGTTCAGATGTATGAGGGGAAGCCGATCGGTGTCGATCTTCCCAAGACGGTGGTCTGCCGCATCGCCGAGACCGAGCCGACCCTCAAGGGGGCGACCGCCTCGGCGTCACCGAAGCCCGCCACACTCGAGAACGGCGTCGTCATTCAGGTACCCGCTTTCATCGAGAGCGGCACCGAGATCGTCGTCGATCCAGCCGACCTGCGCTACATCGAACGCGCGAAGTAAGGGGTCGCGGAACCAAATCGGGCTGTTGCCCAAACCAATAGAGATCGATCCGCCCCGGCAGGGGCGGCCAGAAGGTAGCACGGGGTGAAGGACCGTCAGGCGACGTCCGCAACCCCGGGACGGATGGCGGGACAGGAATTCGAGCCCCGGAGGGGCGACAGACCCTTCCAATCCCGGTCACGACTCATCTGTCGCCCCTTCGGGGCTCAAAATTGCCCTCGAATTCATACCCGGGGTTGCCCGTGCCGGGTCTCTTCATCGGAAGCATTCGCCCCAGGTCAGTGGGCAACCGCATCCCGGACGAATCGAAGACCGCGCAGCGTCCGGGTCCCGTGCCACGTGATCAGATGCCCGGGGAAGGGCCCGACCATGCGAGCGGTGGTCGCCCGCCCGAGTGCGACGGCATCCTCAGTGGTGAATACGTACGGCTCGTCCGGAAGAAAGACGACGTCCGGGCGAAGATCGAGTGCCGCCCCGAGATCGACCGCCGGATAGCGGTCACGATTCCCTACCAGATTCCGCCCCCCCGCAGCCTCGATCAGGGCCGAAACATAGGTGTCTCCACCACACCACATCCAGGGGTCCTTCCAGATCGGGCAGAGAAAGGAAAAGTTATCGGTACGGCGCGCATCGAGCGCTTCGTCGCGAATGGCGGTCGACCAGCGAGCGGCCTCCGTCTCGACGCGATGAATCGTCCCGAGCGTGGTGATCAGTGCACAGACATCCTCCACGGTGCGAGGCTCAGTCGCGAAGACCGGAGAGAACTCGGCGATCCGCTGCGCGTGACGTTCGAGGTTTTCTTCGACGTTGACGTAGACGAGATCGGGCTCGAGCTCCCGGATCCGCACGACCTTCGGATTCTTCGTTCCGCCAATCCGCGGCAGCCGTCCGGTCTCGAGCTCCGGAAAAATGCAGTAGTCGGTGATTCCGACGACGCAATCACCGGCTCCGATGTCGAACAGCGTCTCGGTGAGGGATGGGACGAGTGAAACGACGCGCCTGGGTGACGCGCTCAGATCGTGCTGCACACCGAGCCGATCCTCGACAGCGGTCACTTTCCGGGTTTCTGCTTCGGCGGAATCTCGTCCGGTTCGTTGTCCGCCAGATCGTGATCGGGATCGAGATGAGGCACCGGCTCGTTCTGCCCACTGTGCTCTTCGCGGGACTCTCCGTCGTATCCGAGGGCCTCGGTGCGGTCGATCGATTCGATCCGGTTCACCTGGTCCTCGGTTGCGCCCTTCCCGTCCGCTTCCTTCTCACCTTTGCTCATCTGGCTCTCCGGTTACATCAACTCGGCCATGATCTGATCGAGAGCTTCCTTCGGAGGACGGATGACGTCCTGACTCAGAGTCCCGAGTGGCTCGTCCACGATTCCGAGCTGAGAAGTGAAGCTCTTCTTCGCGGGGTCGAGGTAGACGATCCCGGTGAGCATCTGTCCTGCCGAGACGGCGCGGTGAAGGCGGGTCATCGCCTGGTTCGCGTCGCCGGGATCGTAATCTTCCTCGAGCTTTTTCAACAGCACCCTCGAGCCGTCGTGAAGTGAAACGTCACGAACCTCACCCGGCTCGTAATCGATCTCGATCGGTTCGAACGACGGGACGAAGCCGACCTGGTGGAGGATCTCGTCGTGCTCTTTGGCGTAAGGGTAGCTCTTCGTCGAGCCTTCATGGTTATTGAACGTCACACAGGGGGAGATCACGTCGATGAAAGCCAGGCCGTCGTACGCGATCGCCGCCTTGAGCATCGTCACCATCTGCTTCGGATCCCCGGCGAAGCCGCGGGCGACGAATCCGGCGCCGCACGTAATGGCGAGCGCACAAAGATCCATCGGGGGAAGATCGTTGATGACGCCGTTCTTGAGCTGGGACCCTTCGTCGGCCGTCGCCGAGAACTGCCCTTTGGTCAATCCGTAGACACCGTTGTTCTCGACGATGTAGACCATCGAAATGTTGCGGCGAATCATGTGGAGGAGTTGCCCGAGACCGATGGATGCCGAATCGCCGTCGCCGGAAACCCCGATCGAGACGAGCTTCCGGTTCGCCAGTGTCGCGCCCGTTGCGACCGCCGGCATCCTTCCGTGGACAGCATTGAAACCATGCGCACGCGACATGAAGTACGCCGGGGTCTTCGAGGAGCAACCGATTCCGGAGAATTTCGCCACGCTTTCCGGCTTGACGCTCATTTCATAGAACGCTCGAATGATCTGGTTCGAGATCGCGTCGTGACCGCAACCGGCGCAGAGCGTCGACTTCCCCCCTTTGTAATCGAGAGCCGAAAGTCCGACGCGATTTTCCTTCGCTACCGGGCCGGTCAGATTGAGAACGCTGTCAGCCATTTCGCTTCTCCCCCTCCATCGCAACCACCGATTCGACGACGAACCGCGCATAGAGTGGTAACCCGTCGAAGTGAAGAATACTTCTCAGATCCGGGTCACCCTTCAGCTCGAGGCGGATCAGGGAGCGTAGCTGCCCGTCGCGGTTCTGTTCGATGACGTAGATCCGGTCGTGATCGGCGACGAACGCCTCGAGATCCTTCGTGAACGGAAGAGCGCGAAGTCTCAGGTAACTGGTCGCGAGATCATGATCCCGTCGCAGAACGTGTCGCGCCTCCTGAACGGCAACGTCGCTCGAACCGAAAGCGATCAGACCGACTCTTGCCCCTTCCTCCCGTTCGATCACCGGCCGCGGGACATGTCCTCGCGCCGTTTCGAATTTCTTCCTGAGCCGTTCCATCAGATTGACGTAATCCTCGGGCTTTTCGGTGTAACGAGCTTCCTCGTTGTGGCCCGAGCCTCTGGTGAAGTAGGCGGCGTCGGGATGATCGGTGCCGGGAAGAGTCCGCCAGGGAATCCCGTCTCCGTCGACGTCGAGATACCGCCCCCACTTGCCCCCGAGCTCTTTCAGCTTCTCCGCCGTCAGGACCTTCCCGCGGTTGATCGGCTCGGTCGGATACTCGAACGGCTCCGACATCCAGCTGTTCATCCCCAGATCGAGATCGGAGAGGACGAACACGGGCGTCTGAAAGAGCTCGGCGAAATCGAGCGCCTTCATCGCGAATTCGAAGCACTCGGCAACGGATCCGGGAAACAGCACGATGTGCTCGGTGTCACCGTGCGACAGATGTGCGACCTGGAGCAGGTCCCCCTGGCTGGTCCTCGTGGGAAGGCCTGTGGACGGCCCGATTCTCTGAATGTCCCAGACGACCGCCGGGATCTCGGCGAAATATCCGAGCCCGGCGAATTCGGTCATGAGCGAGATTCCCGGTCCGGAGGTGGCCGTCATCGAACGCGCCCCCGCCCAGGCGGCCCCGATCACCATGCCGATCGCGGAGATCTCGTCCTCGGCCTGCACCACCGCGAACGTCGCCTTACCGTCATCGGCGAGACGGTAGGCCTTGAGATATTCGATGAGCGCTTCGCAGAGCGAGGACGAGGGGGTGATCGGATACCAGGTGGCGACCGTGACCCCGCCGAACATCGCTCCGAGCGCCGCCGCAGAGTTTCCGTCGATCAGGATCTGTCCCCGGGTCTTGTCCATCCGCTGCAGGCGATGGGCGACCTGGGGCTCGAGATTGTCGGCGGCATATGCGATCCCCTTGTCGATCGCCTCGACGTTCAGCTCGACCGCTTTCGCCTTGCCGCTGAACTGTCGCTCGACTGCGCTGACGAGCTCCTCCCGATCGATTCCGATCATCCACGCGACCACCCCGACGTAGACCATGTTCGCGATCAGCTTGCGAAGCCTCGAGTCCGAGGTGACCTCGCCGGCGATCTTCGAGAAGGGAATCGGGTAGAACGTGACGTCATCCCTCGATCCCTCGAGACCGAGGGCGTCGTCGAAAATGCAGATCGCGCCCGGGTTGAGCGCTTTCACGTCGTCCGCTCCCGTAGCCGGATTCATACAGACGAGGACGTCGACGTTGCGCCGCCGGCCGGTCCATCCTTCGGAGCTCGCACGGATCGTGAACCAGGTCGGCAGCCCCGCAATGTTAGAGGGAAAGAGATTCTTTCCGCTGACGGGAATGCCCATCTGGAAGATGGCGCGCATCAGTACATTATTCGACGACTGGGAACCCGATCCGTTGACGGTCGCCACGTGGATGGTGAGATCGTTTGTCCGTTCACCTGCGGCCGAGTCACGCTCCTCGGCCACCGTTGAATCGGAGAGGTTGGTCATTGCTCCTCCGGAAGGGGTCTGGACGGGCCGAAAGCCACTAGGACTCCGATTCTACCGCTTCGGGCCGCGTGTGGAAACTCTCAACTGCCGGAAACGAGTTTCTCCGAAGCAAAGGGGGGGAGGTCGTGCGCAACCCGGTAGGCCTCGAGGCCCGCCGTCAACGCCGCCACCGCCTTCTCGAGCTCCGGAACTCCCAGAACGTACGCGATCCGCACCTCGTCGTGACCGAGACCCGGATGATCGTAGAACCCCCTGGCGGGGGCCAGCATGACGGTCGCCCCCTCGAGACTGAACTCCGCCAGCATCCATCTGCAGAAGTCGGTACTGTCTTCGATCGGAAGCTGTGCGATGAAATAGAAGGCTCCCTCCGGCTTTCTCAGGAAGACTCCCGGGATCTTGCGAAGCGCGTCGTAGAGGTAGTCTCTTCGAAGCTGGTACTCCTCTCTCACGGCGGCGAGATACCGTTGCTCGAGGTCGCTGATTCCGATCGCGAGGTACTGAGCCAGACCGGGCGGTGCGAGCCGGGCCTGCGCCATCCGCGCACAGGAGAGATAGACATCCCGATTTCGGGTTACCAGGCATCCGAGTCTGATTCCGCACGAGCTGTAACGCTTGGAAAGGCTGTCGACGACGATCAGGAGCTCGTCCATCTCGTCGAGCTCCAGAGCCGAGATCGGACGGCGCCCGTCGAATGTGAATTCCCGATAGACCTCGTCCGAGAGGAGGAAGAGTCCTTTCTCCCGGCAGAACTCGGCGACCATGTCGAGCTCCTCCCGGTGATAGACGGCGCCGGTCGGGTTGTTGGGATTGCAGATGATGACGATCCGCGTCCGCGGCGTGAGCTGACGGTCCCAGACATGTCGATCGGGGAGATGAAAGCCGTCCCGACCCCGCGAAGTGACCGCGGTCACGCCGAGCGAGGCCATCTGGGCAAACCCTCGATAGTTCGCATAGAACGGCTCGACCACCATGACGTCGTCTCCCGGGTCCGCGCACGCGATCATCGCAAAGAGAATCGCTTCGCTCGCACCCGTCGTCCCGAGAATCTGATCGGTCCTCAAACGGATGCCGAGCCCGGCGTAGTAACGCCTCATCGTCTGGAGGAACTCTTCGGTTCCGGTCGCCGGCGTGTAACTCAGACACGTCGCATCGATCCGGCTGAGCCTCTCCCTCAGCTCCGGCGGCGTATCGAGATCGGGTTGCCCGATGTTCAGATGGTAAACGTGGACCCCGCGGCGTTTCGCCGCATCCGCAAACGGAACGAGATCCCGAATCGGGGACGCAGGCATCTCCCTCCCCCGCTTCGAAAGGTCGAGACTCATCACTTCCGCTCGAAGCTTGATCCGTGCCATGGAAGGTTGGAGGTTGGAGGTTCGAGGTTCGAGGTTGCCGGTTGCCGGTAGCCGGTAGCCGGTTGCGCGCAACGCCGCCTACGTCGAATCGTTTGCTCTCGCCACATCAAGACACTCGTCATCCTGAGCAATTGACCGGCGCGTTGCGCCGGTGAAGCGGGAATGAAAACCGGAGCCCGCAAAACTCCGCACCCCATACTCAAACCGGCGTCATCCCGAGCGGGCGGTCGGTGGGCAAGCGAGGGACCTTGCAGGGTGGGACATCAGGCCAAGCGAAGCGCTGCAAAAGGTCGAAGTCCACGCAATTTCGTCGTCGTTTCATTAGGAGCGCCGAAGGACGGAGAAGGATCTGGCGGCAGGCTCGTGAGTGAAGGGTGAGAGTATGCAGAGGTGACCTTCGCGGCGTCTCTTTTTTTCACTCTTCACTCTTCTCTCTTCACTCTTCTCGAACCCTCGCCCAGATTCTTCGCCCGTGCTGCGCCGGGCTCAGAATGACGTGGGGTCAATTTCGCGAGATCCGCACCGGGCTCAGAATGACGTGGGTCGGAACTGCGCGAGCTCATCTCGCCGAGCCTCCAACCGGCTACCGGTTACCGGTTACCGCATACCGGTTTATCATCTCCACGACAGGTTCGACCGGCTTCAGGAGGTTCGGATGAAGAAAGATGTAAGTAATGCCCGGGGTGATTCCGGATTCACGATCATCGAGCTTCTCGTGGTCGTCCTGATTGTTGGGATCCTCTCCGCGATTGCAATCGTCAACTACGTCAACGCGCTCGACAAGGCGAAACAGCGCCAGACGATCGCCGACATCCGCGAGATGGCGATGGCGTGGGAACGCTACTCGATCGATCACAACACCTACGCGGTCTCGGCAGCTTACGTATTTCCCGATGAGCCGGTCGCGTATCCGGATCTCGTCGCGGCGATGGTTCCAACCTACTCGAAAACTTTTCACCAGTTCGATGGCTGGGGCAATAGCTATGAGTTCTCACTCGACGGAGACCGATATGCGATTCGATCGAAGGGGAAGGACGGCGTCGCGGACGACGATTACGAGAATCCGGATCCGCGTGATTACGACACCGACATCGTCTTTTCTTCGGGATCGTTCGTCGTCTATCCGGCTGAATGATCAGCGCATACGCTTCTTGTGATCCGTCGCGACGACGACGCCTGTTCGATCGCCGCTCTTCCTTCGCTCGCGCCGCGCGAGAAACGACTCCTCGAAAATCACCTGAATGATCGCCGCCGTGGGAACTGCCAGGATCGCACCGATGATCCCGAAAAGAGTCGCTCCGATGAGAAACGCAATGAAGACTGCCAGCGGAGAGATCGACACCTTGTGCCCCATGATTCTCGGGACCAGCAGATAGTTCTCGACCTGCTGAATCAGAATCGCGAGCACCAGAGCCGCCCAGAAATGGCTGGGTGACTGGAGAAGCGCCACCAGACAAAGCGGAACCGCGCCCACGATCGGTCCGATGACCGGAACGACCTCCCCCACCGCCGCGATCAGGGCGAGAGGTACCGCGTAGGGAATCCCGAGGGCCGTCGCCCCGATGCCGGTGGCCAGGCCGACGATCGCCGCGAGTGTGATCTGGCCGCCGAGCCACGAGCTCATCCGTCGCGAGACCCTCCGAATCGTCGCCTGCCGGGCCGAACGGCTGCTCGCCGGAAAGAGAAGAAGAAAGACGCTCCGCAACCGATCGGCATCGACCAGCATGTAGGCGACCATGAAGAGAGTCGCAACGATCGCCGTCACGACCGCCACGACGTTCCAGACATAACTGAAGAGCTGGTTCGGGCTCGCGTTCCCGTACCGCTCGAACCACGCGACGATTGCGTCGACGGGAACTCCGTAAGCCCGAGCGGGCCCGAGCAGATTCTGCTCGATCAGCGCCGGAAGATCGGACGCCATCTCCTGGACTTCGAGGACCATCGTCGGAACGATTACCGCGAAGAAAATCGCGGCGAAAATGAGAAGCGGAAGGTAGACCACGAACACCGCCACACCTTTTCGGATCCGCCGCCCCAGCCACGCTCTCCCGATGACACGCACTCTCCGAACGACCGGCGAGATTCCTGCGGCGAGAACTGCCGAGATGTAAATCAGGAGAAGAATGTAGCGAATCGACCACGCAAGAACGAGCCCTACAATAATCGCGGCGACGATGAGAGCCTTCTTCGCGAACAGAAGCAGCTCCTCCTGTCGTTCGTCGCTCGACCGCTCATCCATTTCATCCATTCCGGTTCACCCTTCCAGCTGCGCCGCGCCGATGCGAAGCAGGCGCCATGATCAACGCTGCCCGACGATACTGAAGATCTCCGCGTAGCCGGTCATCTCGACATATCCTCGACCTCGTACAGGCGTACCCCCCGACCTCCCGGCCGCCGAGACCATCCCTTCCCAGTAGGTGATACCCGTCGACGAGCGGGTGACGAGCTCCTGATTCTTCTGCAACGCACGCACTTCGAGATCGAGCCCGATTGCCCCAGCGATCACTCTCCATCGTACCGGATATGCCGCCGCGGTTTCGCTCGAAGTCCAGTGCTCGAGATCTTCGATCAGGAAGTCCTCGCTCCGGAGATGAATCACTTCTCCGCTTCGCGCAACGAAGGAACCGGATGACATCGGCTCCCTCGACCCGTCCTCCCGCCGGATCTGATACAGCATCAGCTCCGTACCATCGTCGAGTTGCAGCGAGAACCAGTCCCATCCGACCTGGTCGCTGCGGAGAACCGCGCTGCCGAACTCGTGATCCATCCACGCCGAGCCCGTCACATCCATTACGTTTCCCTCGTCTCGCAGCTCCCCCGTCGCGGAAAGCCTGGTCAGCGAGTAGTAGTGCGAGCTATAGCCAACCCCTTCGGCCTTGAGACTCACACCATCGACCCCGTTCACCACGGGATCCTTCTCAGGTCGGAGCCGGAGGCTCAGACCGTCGCCCTCGTCGACCGACGCCTTCAGCTCGATCGTGCCGTCCGAAGTCAGCCTCGCGCGCCATCCTTCGTTGAAGACATCGAGACGATCGGTCGCCGCGTCGGCGGTGAACGGGCTGCCGCGATTCAGCTTTTCGTAATATCGGAAATCTCCGTCCTCCAGATCCGTCACAGCGAAGTGTGCCAGCATGATCTCCTCGAGCTCCCACGCGCTTTCGCTGATCCGCCTCTTCGGAGGTGGAACCACACCGACTCGGAAGAAGGTCAGCTCGAATCCGAAGCGCAATCCCTCGTCGCTTCGCAGGTGTCCGGTGAAGTACCACCACTCCGTACTGAAATCGCGATGGGCGCCGTGATCGCGCGGAAAACGGAATTCGTAGCCGGGCTCGGCTGCCTTCCAACCCTCGCGCACCGGAGGGGCAATCTCCGCGGGGGACTTCGCGCGCGTTCTCTCCTGCGCCTCCGGGCTCCATGCGACCAGGAGCGCCGCCGCCAGGATCCAGCGACTCATTCGGCACGCACCTCTCTCGCCGGATCGATCGTGTCGACCAGCTTCGCGGCGAACATCCCCGAAGCGAGCACCGAGGCAGCAACGATGAGCGCGGTGAAAACGATCGTGTTCCAGGGAGGACTGAAGTCGATCGTCCACCCAAACGACTGGACGTTGATGACGTAAACGAGTACCAGAGCGATCACCCACCCGGCCGCCGCACCGATGACGATGGCGGTCAGTCCGATCGGCACCGACTCGAGGACGATCATCGTACGGATCTGCCGCCGGGTCAGCCCGGCGACGCGCAGCAGAGCAATTTCCCGTTTTCGTTCGAGAATGATCGCCCCGAGAGTATTGAAGGTTCCGAGAACCGCGACCGCCACCGCAATCGCCAGAAGAACCCAGGTGACCCGGAACGTTTCGTCGAAGATCTTCATTACTTCCAGCCGGATCGTCCGGTTCGTGAAGACGAAGGCGTTCCATTCCGAAAGCTCCCGCTGGATTTCAACCCCCGCCTCCTCCGGATCGACGCCGTCGCGAAGGTAAACGGCAATGGTGCTGATCCCATCATCCGAGTAGAGTCTCTCGTACAGCCGTCGATCCATGACGACGACGCCTCGGTCGGTCGAATAGTCGCGGTAGACGCCCGTCACGGGAAAGCGCCGCAATCCATCCCTCACCGGCAGCTCGATCTCGCTGCCACGATCGAGCCGGTGCCGTCGCGCCAGCGATTCCGAGATCACGACGCCATTGCTGTCGACAGCTTCGCGCAGAGCAACCGACCTCGGTACGCCGTCGAGCATCGGCAGCTGACCGTATTGCGAGGCGACATCGAAATCGGAACCGCCGACGTAGATCGGCAGGTCGTTCCAGATGAGCTCCCTCCCCCGAATCCTGTCGAACGCTGCGATCAGCCCGATCTTCTCGATGTCCGACGCGATCGCGGCGGGGAACGTGGCGGCCGCTGCGTTCGAGAGATCGCGGGCAGGCCGGATCCAGAGATCCGACTGAAGCGTCTGCCCCATCCAGATCTCGACCGTCGATCGAAAGCTTCCGACCATCAGGGCAACAGCGATGACCATGGCGACGGCCGTCGCGAGCGCAGCGGTCGCAACGGCGATCCTTCTCAGCGAGGCGATCGCGCTCCCGGCACTGATCGCCCCGACCACCCCCCACAGCCGGTTGAGAACCGGCCGCAGGAACCTCGCCGACAAATAGAGCACGGCCGGCGTGCCGAGAACCATTGTGACGACGATCGCGAGAACCGAGCCGTATCCTCCGAGCGGCCGGCCGTCGATCGGTGGCACGAGCGACAACAGCCAGGCCACAATCGCGGTCGCGACCGCGGCTCCGGCAAACAGCCAGATCCTTCCCGTCGAAACCCTTCCCACCATTGCATTCAACCGGTGCTGCAGAGGACTCGACCGGGACGCTTCGAGGGCCGGCTGAAGCGATGAGAGTAATGACACCGCAACGCCGATCGCGAACGCCGACAGAACGAGCTCCGGCGTGAGATTCACGCTGGAAGGATTCGTCGGAAGATAGAGCGCATTGATCGTCCCGGACACCGCGGAGAGAATCGACCGGGCCATCAGGACACCGAGCGCGATCCCCAGCAACGAGCCGAGCACCCCGAGCAGCACCCCCTCGAGAACGAACACGGTCGCGATCTGAGAGCGAGACACCCCGAGAGTCCGCAGCATCGCAACGGTTCGCCGTCGCCTCAGATAAGAGAGCAGCACGGTGTTGTGCACCAGGAACATCCCGACCAGAACGGAGATCCCGGCGAGTGCCGTCAGGTTCGTCCGGAATGCCTCGAGCATCTCCACCGCCCGCTCGCTCCGTCTCGAGGGCCTCTCGATTCGCAGCGGCGTTCTCAGCGAGCCGCGCAGATCCTCGACGACCGATTCCTCGATCCCGGCCGGAATCATCAGATCGATTCGACTGAGCTCACCTCCGAGGCCGAAAGCTCTCTGCGCAGTGGCGATGTCGAGGATCGCGATGTTGCCGCCGAATGCGGCTCCCGGTCCTTCGCTCTCCAGTATTCCGCGCAGCGTGAACGCGACGCTCCGGCCGTTCAGCTCCAGCCGCACGCGCTGGCCGACTCTGAGCCCGTGAGATTCCGCGAAACGATCGGGCAGTACCACCGAGTCGTCCTCGAACAGCTCGAGAAACCAGGCTGCGTCCTCCGACCGCGCTTCGCGGTTCGCCCGCATCACCGTGGCGTAACGGTAGTCGCGAAAATGGATGTCCGAGAGTAGATCGACTGCAAGAATCCGAATCGGCTCCGACGACTCATACATCCCGTCCCGGTCGATCACCGGCGCGAAGCGCACCCCGAGCGGCCAGAGGTGCCGGAGGCGAAGCAGGGTTCGCTCATCCATCGCGCCGACGTCGGAGGCAATCTGCCAGTTCGCCCTCCCCGCCACCAGCTCGACCGTCTCGGAAAAGGAGCGGAGCGCGCTCGCGTTGACGAGCTGGATCGAAAGCAGCGTCGCGACTCCGATCGCGATTCCGGAGAGCGTCATCGCCAGCCGGGCCAGGTCCCGGCGCGAGAACCGAGCGACGAGAGCACGGAAGAGTACCCTCAGCGCGGTCACCCGGACACCACCACTCCATCCACCATCTCGATACATACGGTTCCGCGCTCGGCCGCCTCCTCGGCGTGAGTTGCCATCACGATCGTCGGGGCATCGTCACGATGAATCTCCGAGATCAGATCGAGAATCGACTGACCGGTCTTACGATCGAGATTTCCGGTGGGTTCGTCGGCGACGATAAGCCGGGGCCGGTGAACCACCGCCCGCAGGACCGCCAGCCTCTGCATCTCTCCGCCGCTGAGCTCCGCGGGGAGATGTCCGGCTCGATTCGAAACGCCCGCGCGATCGAGCAGTTCGCTGACGAGCTCCGGGTCCCGGATCCCGTTGAGCTGCAGGGGCAGCTCGAGATTCTCCCGAACGCTGAGGGTCGGCACGAGGTTGAAGAACTGAAAGATGAACCCGACGTTTCGACGCCGATGAAGAGTCAGCTCGCTCTCGGTCATCGCCGTCAGCTCGAGCTCGTCGTGGAGCACGGTGCCGCTGGTGGGCGTGTCCATCGCTCCCGCCAGATGCAGAAGAGTCGACTTGCCGCTTCCCGAGGGCCCCATGATCGTGAGGAACGTGCCGTCGGCCACCTCGAGATCGAGATCGCGCAGCGCATGAACCGTCGCCCGGTCGCTCGCGCCGGGATAATCGTGAGATACACCTTTGAAGGAGATCCTCATTTCGACCGCTCAACCGCCTTCTGCGGGAAGCGAACCATGCCGTCCCGGAAACCGATCAGTGTGTGTTATACACTCCGGCGAATTCGCGTCGCTCCCATGACAGTTCCGACATCTCCAGAACAGCGTCTCGAGGCACTCGGGCGATACAACCGACAGGCTCTCGCTGGAAGCCCGTCGCTCACCCAGCTGGTCAGCCTCGCAGCCGGCGTCGCCCGGACCCCCGTGGCGCTTTTGAGCCTCCTCGAGAAGGATCAGGAGGTCGTACTCGCGAACTATCGGTGGAACCTCTCGAAGATTCCGTTCGAGAGCTCGTTCATCCCGCGTGTAATCGACAGCGTCGAGCCGGTCCTGATCGGCGACACGACCGCCGACGAGATGGCGCGATCGAACCCGCTCGTTACGGAAAGGCCATACATCCGGTTCTACGGCGGGTTCCCGCTCACGACCACCGACGGTAGGAGAATTGGCGCGCTCCAGGTTCTCGACACCACTTCGAGGCAGCTCGAGTCCGGGCAGGTGGAGCATCTTTCGACCATCGCTTCCCTGGCCATCCGCGAGCTCGATGACGCCCGGCGCATCGCGCAGCTCGAGGAAGCGGTTCGTTCCGAAGAGCTGACGCGCGAAGCGCTCAAAGAGAGCGAAGACCGCATCAGAGATCTCTTCGAGAGCCTCGACGACATCATCATGACGCTGTTCGCCGATGGGCGGATCTTCAATCTCAACAAGGCCGGAGCCGAGCATTTAGGCTTTTTCGAACCCAAGGATCATCCGCGATCGATTTTCGATCTCGTCGGGCATGCCGACCTCCCCGAGTTTCGCGAAACGTTCAGCGGAGTCGTCCAGTCCCAGATCCGGCAACCGGTGCAGACCACCTTCGTGACCGAGCATGGAAAGGTCGTCATCGTCGAAGGAACCCTTATTCCGAAGGTCGAGGACGGAGAGACCCGCTTCATCCGTGTCATCTTCCGCGACGTAACCGACCGCGTGGGCACGGAAAAGGAGCTCGGCAAGGCGCGCGATCAGGCCCTGACCGCGGCACGCGCGAAAATGAGCTTCCTCACGAACATGTCTCACGAGATCCGGACGCCGATGAACATCGTCATCGGAATGACGGAGCTTCTCCTCTCGACCGACCTCGACGACGACCAGAAGGATCTCGCACAGACGTCGCTCGCAAACGCCGAGCAACTGCTCACCACTCTCGACAACGTTCTCCACGTCTCGAAGCTGGAGTCCGGAAATCTGTCGGTCACCGAAGCCGACTTCGACCCGCGGACGACCCTGACACGGCTCGTGGACGTGACCAACATCATGGCGAGCGAAAAGAACGTCCGGCTCCAGCTCGACATCGAAGACGACCTCCCGCTCGTCCTCCGGGGAGACGTTGCACGAGTCCGACAGGTTCTGGGGAACCTGATCGCGAATGCCGTCAAGTTCAACCGGGACACGAAGGTCACGGTCTCTGCAAAAGTCGCCGACGAGACCGCCACCCACTCGATCGTCCGATTCGAAGTGGCCGACAAGGGAGTCGGGATTCCACAGGAAAAGCTCGGGAGCCTCTTCGATCCCTTCACTCAGGTCGACGACTCGGTACGCCGTGCCCAAGGCGGAATGGGACTCGGCCTCGCCACCGCGAAACAGCTCGTCGAGCTGATGGGCGGCGCCATCGGCGTCAAGAGCAAGGTCGGCGATGGATCGACATTCTGGTTCAACATTCCTTTTCAGAAACTCTCGAGCGATTCGATCTCGGTGACCGCGAGGAAGAGAGGCTTTCCCGGGCTCCGGGTCCTCGTGCTCGACCGCACCTACACCAGCCGGAAAATTCTCGAACATTACTTCGCCGACTGGGGCGTCAGGCCGAGGCTCGAAACCACTCTCGAATCGGCGCTTCAGCGGCTCAACAGCCAGGCCTCGCTCGGCGAACCCTACGATCTGTTCATGTTCGATTACCGGCTCGGCGACAAAACCGGGATCGAAGTCGCCGAAAAAATCCGATCCGATCCGGCGACTGCCGACACCCACCTCATCACGATGATTCCTCTCGGGGAGTCGCTCGATGACACGAAGATCCGCGCTCACGGGATCTCCGGCTACGTCTCGAAGCCCGTCGAACAGTGGGAGCTGTTCGACAGACTCTCTGCAGCGCTCGCTGCCCGCATCGGCGCTTCGGTGGCAAAGGGTTACGAACCATCAGCCCCAACAGTCAGAACCACGACTGTGGCGCCCCCCGACGCGTCCACCCCTCGCCCTGCGCGAACCACCGAGCTGCGTATCCTTCTCGCGGAGGACAAGCCGCTCAATCAGAAACTGACTCTCAGTCAGCTGAAGGCTCTCGGTTTCACCGCCGATGTCGCCGGCAATGGCGAACAGGTGCTGGAAGCGCTCTCCCGCAAGAGTTATGACGTCATTCTGATGGACTGCCAGATGCCCGTCATCGACGGTTATGAAGCTACGATGCGGATCCGTCAGGACGAGGGACCGGAGCGGCGGGTTCGAATCATCGCGCTCACCGCTCACGCCGTCGCCGGTGAGCGGGAGAAATGTCTCGCCGCAGGTATGGATGATTACCTCTCAAAGCCTACCCGTCAGGCGGATCTCAAGGCTGCGCTCGAAAAGATCTGACACCGCGGAACCCGCGGCCGGGTTCAGCCGTCGACGACCGCCAATCCGATTCCGTCGCTCATCGGAACCACGACCGAGGTGAGTCGGGGATCCTTCATCAGGAAATGATTGACCTCGTGAAGCGCCTCCGCCTCGGCGCTTCTTTCTGTTCCTGCCACTTCCCCTTTCCAGAGAAGGTTGTCGAGCGCGATCATTCCACCGCGGCGCATCCTCGGGATCAACAGCTCGAGGTACTGGAGATACTCGGTCTTGACGCAGTCGATGAAGGCGAGATCGATCCCGCCGGCGAGCCCCGGAAGAACGTCGAGTGCAGCGCCTTCGTGAAGCTCGATGGTGCATTCGAGACGCGCCTCATCGATGAAACGCCGGGCATCCTCGAGCGTGTCGTGATCGATCTCGATCGACTCGATGACGGCGCCGGCCGGCAGATGCCTTCCCATTGCAACGACCGAGTAGCCGATGTTGGTCCCGACCTCCACGACCCGGTTCGGGCGGAAACCGATCGTGAGAATCTCCAGCAGGCGCGCCACGTCACGGTCGGCGATCGGATGACCGTGCTCGCTCGCGAACTTCTCCATCTTCGCCAGCAGCAGATCCGCCGGGGGAAGAAGCGCATCGAGATAACGGGTGATCGGTTCCTGAAGGATGGCATCGGGACTGGATCTCATGGGGGGCTCCTCTCAAAGACTCGGGGACGGGGTCGGGAAAATAGAAAGGGCGGTTCGTTCGAACCGCCCTCCGGGTGAATCAATCTGATGTCACTGGCGCTCAGCCCTTGACGACTCCCTTGACGGGAAGCGTGAAAACCGGCGTCCCCATGTCGGTCGTGTAGATCTTGAGCTGGCCATCGACGTTGCCTGCTTTTGCTCCGTCGCGAACCCGCACCTCGATCTCGTAACGGCCGGGCGTGTCGGTTGCGCGGCTGTTGACCACGAGAACTCCCGGAATCGTCGACTCCACCTTCTCGATCATGAACGAACCCGGCGCCTCGCGATCATTCGACATCACCGTGACCACACGCGAGGAGGCTACGTCACCGCTGTTGACCTCACCGAAGTTGAGCACTGTCGGCATCACGTTGTAGCTCGGGCGGACGATGCCGGAGAGATTCAGCGTGTAGACGGGCTGTCTGACGGAGTTGCTGTGGATGTAAATCTTGTCGACCAGCGGTCCGACCGGAACGTCGGGACCACCCACGGTCACGTCGACCCGGTACTGATTCTGCCCCTTCCGGCCAGCGTTGACGCGATCCGCCTCGCCGAGCTTCTCGAACTCCGCTTTCGCCCACGAACCGGGCACTTCAATCCGCGTGACTTCGAACGGCGTCTCCTCCTCGGAGAAGATCACCACACTCTGCTTGTCGGCCTGCCCCTGGAGGATGTTGTAGCGAAGGAAGCCGGCGGGCCAGGCCTCGACGAAGGGCTGCACGACCGCCTTGATCGTGACCATCGTCGTCGGCGTAGTCGGATCGTTCGAGGTGATCGTCACGCTCTTGCTGATCGGACCGTTGAACGCATTCGTATCGACGACCGCCTTGATGTCTCCGGTGGTACCCGGGCGGATGACGGAGTCGAAATCCGCAACCGTACAGCCACAGGCGGGTTGAACCTTCAGAATCTCGAGATCGTTCGCTCCGGTGTTTTTCACCTTGAAGGTCCACTCGAGCGTTTCGCCCTTGGCAACTGTGCCGAAATCCTTGACGGGATTCTCGACGGTGATCTTCGCCTCGGCGAGCGCCACGGTGGCGACCATCAGCACGAGCGCGAGCATGAACAGCGTACGCACAGACTTCGACTGCATCAGAAAATCCTCCTTACTTGTAGAACCGTTCGGTCGCTCGTTCGAACGACCCCCAAAACAACGCTATTCCCAACGAAGCACGGGATTTGCTTCGAGCATGCTCCGCGACGAGCATCTTCCCGAGAGGAGCTTCAATTGCCACGGATCACCTCATTCAACGACATCAAAAAGGTCTACCTCATCGGTATCTGCGGTACCGCGATGGCCTCGCTCGCAGGCATGCTGCAGAAGCGCGGATACGAGGTAACGGGCTCGGACGAGAACGTCTATCCCCCGATGTCGACCTATCTCGAGAGTCTCGGCATCCCGATCCTCGAAGGGTATACGGGCGAGCACCTCGATACGTTCCGCCCCGACCTGGTCGTGGTCGGAAATGCGGCTGCCATGACCAACCCGGAAGCCGCACGGGTCCTCGAGAACGACCTCCCCTACACGTCGATGCCCGAGGCGATCTACCAGCTCTTCATCCACGGAAAACACTCGATCGTGATCACCGGAACCCACGGCAAGACCTCGACAACGTCGCTCATGGCCTGGCTTCTCGAAGCTGCCGGACGCGATCCCGGATACGTCGTCGGGGGCATCCCGGTCAACTTCGGCCACAACTTCAAGCTCGGCGAAGGGCCGGAATTCGTCATCGAAGGCGACGAGTACAACACGGCGTTCTTCGACAAGGGCCCGAAGTTCCTCCATTACCATGCCGACAGCCTGCTGCTGAACAACATCGAGTTCGATCATGCCGATATCTATGACTCGCTCGATACGATCATCGCCTCGTTCCGAGCCGCGGTGGAACAGACCGGCAGAGACGATCTGATCGTCGCGAATGGCGATGACGACAACGTCGAGGGACTGCGGCAATATGCGCGCGGTGAATGGCTGACGTTTGGCCAGTCCGAGGCCTGCGATGTCCGCGTCACCGATATCGACCTCAGTCCCGAGGGGGCGTCGTTTCGCATCCTATGGGAAGGAAAGGAGTGGGCCGGGTTGCGCGCGCCGATCTCTGGAATCCACAACGTGCTCAACGCGGTCGCGACGCTCGCGATCGCCCGGCGCCGCGGTCTCGAGGCGGAGGTTCTTCAGGAGGGGCTGGAAACATTTCGCGGAATCAAGCGGCGAATGGAGGTTCGGGGGATCGTGCGCGGCGTGACCGTCATCGACGATTTCGCCCACCACCCGACCGCGATCGCGACGACGCTCGAGGGAGCGAGAAAAACCTACCCGAACCGCCGCATCTGGGCTCTCTACGAGCCCCGGTCGGCAACTTCCGCGAGAAAACAGTTCGAAGAAGGCTATCGCGAGTCGTTCCGGAAAGCCGATCGCTTCATCCTCGGGCCGATCTTCCACAAGAAACGTTACGGCGTGAGCTACCCGGCAGAGAGTCTGATGTCGGTCGATTCGATACTCGAGGATCTCAACTCCGCCGGAGTCGATGCGCGTCAGATCGAAGATTTCGACGAAATCGCACGGCACGTCGGACGCACCGCGGAAGAGGGTGACGTCGTGATCGCCATGTCGTCCGGAGCGTTCGGAGGCATCCACGAAAAGATCCTGAAAGAGCTCGAGTCTGCGAAGGGATGACCGCGCCCTCTGCAATTCGCCCGGTCAGGAATTTATCGAGCCCTGAAGTGGTGAATCTACGTCCAGACCCTTTGACGTATCGGAGGTTTCATTGAATCTGTCTAAAACCGTTCGTGGCCTCGTGGATGCTGGCGAGACCGACAAGGTGGAATCCGCCTGGATGGAGGCCGTCGAGCGCGATCCCTCACCAACCGCAGACTTTCTCGAAGCGGGAAAGATTCTCCGCAAAGCAGGTGAACGAGCGTTGTCGGAGACCCTGCTCGAGCTTCTGGCCGAAGCACAGAAGGAAAAGGAGCTCTGGCACGAACGGCTGGAGACGCTCAAGGAGCTCGCCCGGCTCTCGAAACGACCGGCATCGTTGCGTGATGACATCGTCGAGACCCTCGAAAAGGGATGGGGGGCTCGAAAGAATTACGAGCGGGTCGTGAAGGTCGTCGGTCTCGACGGCGACAACCCGGCAGACAAGGCCGCGAAGATCGAGAGCTGGCTCAACTACGAGCCCGGAGAGACATTTTTCATGACGGGTCGGGGGGTTGGAATCGTGACCGAGCTCAATCCGGAGCTCGGCGTCGCGCGGCTCGACTTCGAGAGCGAGAAGAATTTTCCGGTACCGCTCGGCGCTGCCCCGAGGTTCCTCGAACCGGTCTCGGAATCCCACGTTCTGCGGCGCCGGTTCACCGACGAGGAAGCGGTCCGGCGCGAGGCAGCCGATTCGCCCCGGGAGTTCATCGGGAGAGTCCTTTCCGATTTTGGCCGACCGATGACCCAGTCCGAGCTCAAGGACGCGATGCTCTCCGTGCTTCCGGCGAGCAAATGGACCTCGTGGTGGGCAACCGCGAAAAAAAATCCGCGCGTGGTCATGTCGGGAAAGGGAGCGAAGGCGACCTACGCGTGGGCAGCCTCGACCGAGGCAGCCGACGAGCGGGTCCTGGCGCGGTTCGCCCAGGCAAAACCCGCTCAGAAGATGAAGATCGCCCGGAGGGAAAGCGGCCGTAACGCCGAGGTCGCCGACAAGATGGCAGACATTCTGGCCAGGGATGCGGAGAAACTGGCGGAACGAGATCCTGCAGCTGCCTGGGAGATTCTGGCGACGCTGGAAAAGCTTCCCGGTCAGCACGACACCGAGCTCGATCCCGACCAGCTTCTCCTCGATATCCCCCCCGCTCGCATCACCTCCGGAATCACCGACCGCAGCCTGCGGGAAAAGGCGATCGGACGCATCGCCGAGATTTCGGAGAACCCCGCACGCGCCCTCGAGGAGATCTTCTTCAGCGAGACCGACTCGAGAGTTCTCACACTGATCTTCACGCTCCTCGACGAAGGGGGCCATGAGGCGGTCGCACGTCGGGTAGTCGAGCAGACGCTACGCTACCCTCGCCGGTTTCCCCGCGCCTTCATGTGGTTTGCAAATCGCGCGGATTCCGCTTCGAAACTCCCCGAGCGTGCCGACTACAACATGATCTATCAGCTCAACGAGCTGCTCAGCTCCGAGATGCCGCCGGCGGAAAGACTCAAGGTCAAGGAATTCTTCGACAAGGGCCGGCTCGCAATGCGAATCGTCGGAGAACGGGATCAGCCGGACGAAGCGCGGCGCCTGCACGCGGCGCTCGACCGGTTCGGTCAGCTCGAGCCCTTCCGTCGCGACGGGCTGAAAGCGGCGATCGAGATGAAGCATCCTTCAGTCCGCGACGTCCCAGACGACGAGCCGATCGTCGCTCTCGCCTCTTCGATCGCCCAGAAACGCGACGAGCTCGAACGGATCCGAAACGTCGAGATCCCCGCAACTCTCAAACAGATCAAGGAAGCGCGCGAGATGGGCGACCTCCGGGAGAATTTCGAGTACAAGGCCGCCCGCGATCGCCAGGAGTATCTCGCATCCCGTGTCGCCGCGCTCACAGCCGAGCTCAGCCGAGTGCGTGTCCTCGACCCCGCGACCATCGATACGCGCGTGGCGCGACCCGGCACCAGCCTTCTTCTGAAGGACCCCGCCGGCGAAGAGCGCCGCATCTCGATACTCGGGCCGTGGGAGTCGGATCCGGACAAAGCGATCTACTCGCTCGAGTCGGAGGCGGCCAAAAAGCTGCTGGGACAACCGGTCGGCTCCCGGGTCTCTCTGTTCGGCATCGACTACGAGATCGTCTCGATCGACCCGTGGCAGCAATCCGCCTGACGCGGTAGAATCTGCGCGCGGAAAATTTTGGAGGACCTCGACCCCAGATGACCTACATCATCGCCGAACCATGCATCGGCACCAAGGACACATCCTGTGTCGATGTCTGTCCCGTGGACTGCATCCACCCGAGAAAGGATGAAGACGGCTTCGCGGAGACGGAAATGCTCTATATCGATCCCGAGGTCTGTATCGACTGCGGCGCGTGCGAGCCCGCCTGCCCGGTCCAGGCAATCTTCCCGGAAGATCTCCTTCCCGAGAAGTGGGAGAAGTACCGGGAGATCAACACCGATTGGTATAAGAAGTAACCAATCCAGATCTTGCTTTTCTATTCTCTCTGTGAGAGCCTTACCAGTAAGGACAAACGTTGGACGTGAGAGCGAGGGGCGTACCGCCCCTTTTTTTGTGTCCGGCGAACGGCGGATTCTTTGAAAGCGAATCGCGGCAGCATGGAGCTCCCTGGGTTCATTCCTATCGCTCAGTACCAACCCACGAGCCTCTGAGCACGCCTGTCGCCCCCAGGGAGCTTCATCCTGCTGCGATCCGTTTCCCTCCTGTATCATCCGCCTTCGAGGGCGGATACTTCCACATGACCATCACTTTCATCGGCCCCGGCGCCATGGGGCGTCCGATGGCTGCCAATCTTTCGTGCCGGTTCCCGACGCGGATCTGGAATCGGACGACCAGATACGTCGCTCATCTCAATCGCACGGAGTGGAACTGAACCGAATGCCGGACCAGTCGCATATCAGAAACTTTTCGATCGTGGCGCATATCGACCACGGAAAGACCACGCTGTCCGATCGGATTCTCGAGACCACCGGCGCGGTGACTCAACGCGAGCTGGGCGCTCAGATGCTCGACGACATGGACCTCGAGCGAGAACGCGGAATCACGATCAAGGCTCGCGCGGTCACGATCAAATACAAAGCCGACGACGGAGAGATTTACTCGTTCAACCTGATCGACACGCCAGGCCACGTCGACTTCACCTACGAGGTCAGCCGAAGCCTGGCCGCGTGCGAGGGTGCCATCCTGGTCGTCGATGCGACCCAGGGGCCCGAGGCGCAGACGCTCGCCAACGCCTACCTCGCAATCGATAACGATCTCACCCTCATCCCGGTGATCAACAAGATCGATCTTCCGTCCGCCGAACCGGATCGCGTCCGTGAACAGATCTCCAACGTAGTCGGCATCGACGGAAATCGCGCCATCCTCGCTTCGGCGAAGGCAGGCACCGGAATCCACGAGATCCTCGAGCGAATCATCGAAGAGATCCCCGCTCCGTCCGGAATCCCCGACGCTCCGCCACGCGCACTTCTGTTCGACTCCTGGTACGACTCCTATCGCGGAGTCATGATCCTGGTCCGTGTCGTCGACGGAGAGCTCCGGAAGGGAATGAAGATCCGCTTCGTCTCGACCGGCCGCAGCTACGAGATCTCGACGCTCGGCATGTTTGCTCCCAAGCCGATCGAAGTCGATCGGCTCGGTACCGGCGAGGTCGGATTCATCGGCGCGAACATCAAGGACATCGTCCAGGCGCGCATCGGTGACACGATCACCGAGGTCAAGGCGGAGGTCGTGCCGCTGCCCGGGTTCGAGGACGTCAAACCGATGGTCTTCGCCGGAATCTTTCCGATCGACAGCGACGACTACCCCGATCTCAGGGATGCCGTCGAGAAACTGCGGCTCAACGATGCGTCCTTCAGCTTCGAGCCCGAGACCTCGGGTGCGCTCGGATTCGGATTCCGGTGCGGCTTTCTCGGACTCCTCCACATGGAGATCATCCAGGAGCGCCTCGAACGCGAATTCGATCTCGAGCTGATCACGTCCGCCCCCGGCGTCCGCTACGAGGTCACCACGACCTCCGGCGACCTGGTCGTCGTCGAGAATCCTCAAAAGCTTCCCGATGCGGGATCGATCGCGAAAACGGAAGAGCCCTACATCGAGGCGACCATCATGACCTCCGATGAGTTCGTCGGACCGATTCTCGCTCTCGCAACCGAGCGCCGCGGCATCCAGAAGAAGCTCGAGTACGTCTCCTCCAATCGCGTCATGATCGTCTACGAAATGCCCCTCGGTGAAGTCATCCTCGACTTCTTCGACAAGCTCAAGTCCGTGTCGCGCGGCTACGCATCGCTCGATTACCACTTCGTCGGCTACCGCGAGAGCGATCTCGTCAAGCTCGACATCCTCGTCAACGGAGAGCCCCTCGACGCGCTCAGCCTCATCGTTCACAAGGACAAGGCCTACGAACGAGGCAAGCAACTCGTCGACAAGATGAAGGAGTTCATTCCACGCCAGATGTTCGAGGTGGCTCTTCAGGCCGCGATCGGAAATCGAATCGTCGCACGCGTTTCGGTCAAAGCCCTCCGAAAGAACGTCATCGCGAAGTGTTACGGCGGTGACATCACCCGGAAGCGGAAGCTCCTCGAGAAGCAGAAGGAAGGGAAGAAGCGGATGAAGCGGGTGGGGAAAGTCGAGATTCCGCAGGAAGCCTTCCTCGCGGTTCTCGAGATCGACTGATGATCGCATCGCTGAACGGCCCGATTGCCCGTCTCGAGCCCGACCGGGTCGTCGTAATGGCCGGCGGCGTCGGCTATCTCGTCCACATTCCGCTGTCGACGTTCTACGTGATCGAGGGGAAAAAGGAAGCCAGTCTCGAGATCTACACGCACGTCAGAGAGGACATCCTCGCGCTTTACGGTTTCGCGACCAGCCGCGAGAAGCAGGTCTTCGAGAAACTCATCACGATTTCCGGAATCGGTCCGAAGCTCGCCCAGTCGATCCTCTCCGGCATCGACGTCAACGAACTGATCGACGCCGTGGTGAGCAACGACAGCAAGCGGCTCAACGCGATCCCGGGGGTCGGCAAGAAAACCGCCGATCGAATCTGTCTCGAACTGAAGGACAAGCTCGACCTTCCGGGTCTGCCGGAGGGCCGGACAACGTCGTCAGGCGTCGGGCGCTCCTCGCTCGCCGAAGACGTCGTCTCCGCACTGGTCAACCTCGGTTACAAGGACACCCTCTCGAGAAAGGCGGTCGAGGCCGCTGCCGCGGATCTCGATTCCGAGCCGGAGTTCTCCGAGCTCCTCCGCTCTTCGCTCCGCCACCTCTCTGGCTAGTCCGTACCATCGGTTCTCGCCTGCCTTCGACCGTTCCTTCGCTTGCCCCTCGCCTCTCGCCTCTTCTTCGATTGTGACACCCGTCACATTGCGTCCGGCAGGCTTTCGGGATAATTTCACTCCCGAATCGTCGTGAACCAACATTCACCAGAACGGGTACGGCCACGTATGGAGAACCAGAGGACGCTGGAGCGCCACCCGATCGATCCGCCGATCGATGCCCTGCTCGGGGCGAACGCCGTCCAGATCGGCGACCTGTCGTCGATCGGCGCCAGGCTGCGCCACCCGCAAAAGCTCCAGCCCGGCCTCCGCGCACAGCTCCACCTCGAAGGTGGCGTTTCCTGCGAAACGGAGCTCGTCTGGTGCCACCCGTCGGTCTCGACCGTCGCGTTCGAGAGCGGCGTCAGGATCCTCAACGATTCGAACAAGGTCGAGGCTCTTCTCGACAAGCTCGTACGCGAGGGGAGAACAAGCCGGGTCGAGGATCTTCGGGGCTCTGCACGGTACGGAGTGACAGGCGGAGTTCATGGTCATTTCGGCGATGTCCAGGTGCGTATCGTCGACATCTCCTCGAAAGGAACCCGGGTGGAGACGGCCGCGAGGCTCGACCCTGGAACCGAAGCCCGCCTCAGGTTCGTCCCCGAGGGGAGCGATCTCTCAATCGAGGTCAACTCGGTCGTGGTCTGGCGAAGGCTTTCAGCGGTCTGGGGGAAGGACAACTACCGCTACGACGCCGGGATCTTCGTCAAGGAAATGCACGGCATGATGCGCGCCGCGATCGGCCTTCTGGCCGAGATGGACCGCTGCTCGAAAGACACGACCTCGCTGCTGCTGAAAAGCCGTTTCGCACGATTCGAACTTCCGGAGCCGAAACCGGGTCTCGATCAGGAGTCGGGCGGACGTCTGACGCTGATCCGCTGCATCCGCGACATGTTGCGATCCAACCCGGTCGAAAAGTCGCGGTGGATGGAACGGTCGAAGACCGCGATGGGTCATCCGATGATCAAGGGCGTCGCGGGCCCGATCGCCGAGGACGCGGAAGCTCTCGCCGTGTGGGAGTTCGTCGAGCGCTCGATCGATCCCTCGATCGTTGCCGCAGCAATGGCCGACTGAGGTGGGTGGCGCCGAGTTGGTAGCCCGTACGGGATTCGAACCCGTGTTACCGCCGTGAGAGCGGGGGATCCATTCGGGACTTCTGAGGCCAGAAGGGCTGATACGGCGGTTGTCTCAGATCATCTCAGTGAATCCGTCGCAGTACTGGAATGAATCCGACGGGACGGCGAGTTAACCGTCACCGTTGCAGGCGCACGAATGGCCCGTTCGTCTAGGGGTCTAGGACGCCGCCCTCTCACGGCGGTAACACGGGTTCGAATCCCGTACGGGCTACCAACTCTTTGCCGACATCGACGCAAAGCACCCGACACCTTGCCTTTGGGGGCATCAGGCTGTATCTTGAAATGTCAAGATGAGCGCGATCAAGATCAGCTCGGTCGTTCAGAAGCAGACCTGGGAAGACCTCAAGGAGCTTGCGGACGAGTCGCACCAGAACCTCTCGGGTCTGCTCGACGAGGCGATCCGCGATTACGTCCGGCGTCGCCGCGTCCGGCCGGTGGTGCTCGATCATCTCGAAGACTCGATCGCCGAGAACGAGGAGCTCGGGAAACTCCTTGCCCGCTGACCGGGTCGAGTTCCTCTCCGTCGACGAAGTCCTCACGATCCACGAGCGCGTCATCGAAGTCTTCGGAGGACGAGCCGGGATCCGCGATCCGGGAATGCTGGAAAGCGCGCTCCATCGCCCCCGCACGGGCTACTACCGCGATCTCGCAGAAATGGCCGCTGCGCTCTTCGAGTCGCTTCTGATGAACCATCCGTTCATCGACGGCAACAAACGAGTCGCATTCTTTGCCACGGATGTCTTTCTCCGTCTCAATGGCTGGAAGATCTCGATCGATCCGCATGAGGCAAACGATTTCCTGATCGGCCTTCTCGAGGATCATTCCGCGGACTTCGAACATCTGCTGCCCTGGCTTCGCGACCATCTGATGCAGGCGTAACCGCTAGCGGCGCGTGGGAAAGGAGGCTCCGTCGCCGGTATCGACTGCGAAGCGTCCTCAATCGAAGGACAGCGCGACCACCCACCGGTTCATTTCAAACTGGTGCGCCCAAAGGAGTTTCGCGCTACCGGGTCTTCTGCTCCCCGGCCGCAACGTACACCGGAGCGATGTCCACCGGAAGATCGGCGAGCCGCGCGATGACCGACTCGATCTCCGAGGTCGTGACGCCGTACCGCCCCAGCAGTCGCTGCGCGCGGTCGTAGTCGCCCGTAGCCTCGATCATCAGCAGTTCGTTCGCGAGCGACCGGATGGCGCTCTCCATCACCTCGTTCACCACCCTGAAGCGGCCACGCGACTCGAGAATCGCCCCCTTCTCCCGCAGCCAGTTCCACTGGATGGCATTTCCGCGCCCGTGAGCGGAATCCAGACCGAAGCGCATGCTCCGGAACATCATCCCGGCATACGTCGCGAAGAGCTCTTCGCGGCCGAAATCATTCTGGAGGTCGTTGTCCATCGCGTACATCAGATTCCAGACCCCGAGGACGTCCGCCTTGCACTCCTCGATCGGCGAGTAGGCATCCTTGAGCAGGAGACGCGCTTCGACCCGACCGTCCGGCCCGTCGATGATCCCCGGTCCGAGTCCATGCGACAGCTCGTGAAAGAGGACGTGGTTGAAGAACGCATCGAAACCGACCAGGCGCACCTGCTCCTGATCGAGGATCCGTTCCGCGATCGGGAAGCCCGCCTGCGCGTATTTCGCCTCCATCACATTCTTCAGGAGAACCTTCTTCGAGCCCTTCGCCTCGCGGACCCGCTCGTCGTTCGGAAGGTTGAACGCGGCCGTCTGCACGCCCGCCCGCGTGTCGCCAGCCGTGAAGGCTTCCTGGACAACCTTGATCGGAGACTCCGCCCCTCGGTTTGGATTTCGGTGCTCGGCGGGAATCGGCAGATTGGCCTCCATCCGCGGGAGGTGTGAGACGTAGCGCCGCAGCCTTTCGCTCTCCTCTCTGTCGACAACCGTAATGAACGTTTCGAACGCCGCCTTGTAATTGTTCAGGTTGTCCTCGTACACCTCGTACGGTCCGATGACCACCTCGAGCGCCGAATCGAGATCCATCCACGCGAGATCGCTCTCGTAATAGTCATCGGTCAGAAGCGCATCGGCTCGTCTCTCGAGATACTCACGGAGTGACGCATTCGCGGTGATGGCCGCCGCTTCCCTCATCTTTTCGGCCGCCGGCACGAGGTAGTTCGCGAACTTTTGCGAGTACGGTACGGCGACGAGCCGCCCGTCACGCCTCTCGATCATCGTGAAGAGTCCCTGCACGTTTGCCTGGTTCGCCGGAACGTTGCGGACCCATTCTTCGAGCTCTTCCGTGGTGATGTCCGGGGGATAGAAGCCCGCACCGTCCGGCTTGGGCCCCACGCCCGCGATGAACGGTTCCCCCCCGGCCAGCCGGTCCCAGGGGCCGTACATGATCCGGAAGTAGTCGTACACATCGCGCCATTTCGCCGAGGTCTTCGCTTTTTCGTAAAGCTCGGAGCGCAATTCGAGATTCTCGTCGGAGACCTGAATGAGAAAGATTTCGTCGATCAACTTCGAGGCCTCGATCAGCTTCTGCAACACCCGCGTCTCCCGCTCGTCGAGCAGATCGCGATCGTAATCGATGACTACCTGCGGAAGTTGCTCGAGCCGCGCCGAGACGTCGACGGTCGTCCGCAACGACGAGTCGTCCGACGGATCAGGAGCGTCGATCGTTCCGGTCGTGCATGCGGCTGCTGCCAGAAGTGCCAGTCCGGTAATTAAAGTTCGATTCATCTCGTCCCTCCAGGTTTGCTTTCCCGGATCATATCGGATGGAAGCAGGATTCAGGAGTCAGGAGTCAGGAGTCAGGAGTGAGGAGTCAGGAGTCAGGGTCGAGCGCAGAGAGGAAGCATGACAGGAACGTGCCGGAGATGACGATTCGACATTCCCTCGTTTTCCCCCACTCCTCATCCTGAGCCGCCGAAGGACGGCGAAGGATCTGGCGGCAGGCTCGTGAATATAGGGTGAGAGCATGCAGAGGTTTACCTTCGCGTTGTCTCTTCTTTCACTCTTCAACCCTTCACTCTTCACTCCTGCCTTACAGCACTCCCTGCTTCTCGAGAAGCTCGGTCATCTGCGGAACCGACTCGAACTGGTAGGCCTCGATACCCGCCTCCCTCGCCGCCCTCACGTTCTCGAGCATGTCGTCGATGAAGATGACGTCGCCGGCACGCGCTCCGAGCATCTCCAGCATCCTCTGGTAGATCTGGCGATCCGGCTTCGATGAGCCGCAATGATGGGAATAGACGATGCGCTCGTCTTCGAGGAACAGGTTACGAAACCGCCGCGCGATCTCCTCTTCATGAACTTCGTTGCAGTTCGAAAGGAACGCAACACGATACTGCTGCCTCGCGCGGGTTAGCAGCTCGTCGATGCCCTCGACCGGTCTCGCGAGAAATCCGTTCCATATCTCGCGAAGCTCGCGGGAACCGCCGAGGTAGCCTGCACGGTCGCGCAGGAAATCGTGAACCTCGTCGAACCCGACCCTCCCGCGCTCGAAATCGGCCAGAATCCGGCTGAACACCGTGACCAGCTCCGGTCCCTTGGCCCGCGCGCTCTCCTCGACGCGACGCATCGTCCGATCGTAGTCGAGCGTGATCAGAACGTTGCCGATGTCGAAAACGAACCACTCCTTCTTCATCATCACATCCTGAGAATGCCGAACTTGGCGGGCTTCATCGGAGCGTTCATCGCCGAAGAGAGTCCGAGCCCGAGGTAGGTTCGAGTCTCGGAGGGATCGATGACCCCGTCGTCCCAGAGGCGCGCCGTCGAGTAGTAGGGGCTTCCCTCCGTCTCGTATTTCTCGAGCACCGGGTCCCTGATTGCCGCTTCCTCTTTGGAGGAGAGCTCTTCACCTTTTCTCGCCAGCTGATCGCGCTTGACCGTCACGAGAACGCCGGCCGCCTGTTCGCCTCCCATCACGCTGATCCTGGCGCTCGGCCACATCCATAGATAGCGAGGGGAGTACGCTCGGCCGCACATCCCGTAATTTCCGGCGCCGAACGATCCCCCGATGATCACCGTGAACCGCGGCACGGTCGAGCTCGCGACGGCATGCACCATTTTGGCTCCGTCCTTCGCGATACCACCTCTCTCGTAATCGCGTCCGACCATGAATCCGGTGATGTTCTGGAGGAACACGAGCGGGATGCGCCGCTCGTTGCAGATCTCGATGAAGTGCGTCGCCTTGAGAGCGGACTCGCTGAACAGAACACCATTGTTCGCGAGGATGCCGACCAAGTAGCCGTGAATCCGTGCGAACCCGGTGACGATCGTCGGAGCGTAGCGGGCCTTGAACTCGTGAAACCGCGAGCCGTCGACGACCCGCGCGATCACTTCCCGAACATCCCACGGAGCGCGCGGATCGGAGGGGATCACGCCGTAGATGCTCTTCGGGTCGTGGAGTGGATCGACGCTGGCGAGCCGGTCGGCGTCGGTCTTCCGGTGCGAACCGAGGTTCTCGACGATCGACCTGACGATCTCGATTGCATGGGGATCGTCCTCCGCCATGTAGTCCGCGACGCCCGAGACTCGCGTGTGGACGTCGGCACCGCCGAGCTCCTCCGCGGTCACCTCCTCCCCCGTGGCGGCCTTCACGAGCGGGGGCCCCCCGAGAAAGATCGTCCCGGTCCCCTTCACGATCACCGCCTCATCCGACATCGCGGGAACGTATGCCCCACCCGCCGTGCACGAGCCCATGACCGCGGAGATCTGCGGAATGCCCGCCGCCGACATTCTCGCCTCGTTGTAGAAGATTCTTCCGAAGTGCTCGCGGTCGGGAAATACCTCGGCCTGGAGCGGAAGGAACGCGCCCCCCGAGTCGACCAGATAGATGCACGGGAGATGGTTCTCCTGCGCGATCTCCTGCGCGCGCAGGTGTTTCTTGACCGTCATCGGGAAGTAGGTGCCACCCTTCACCGTCGCGTCGTTGGCGACGATCATCACCTCCCGGCCCGAGACGCGCCCGACGCCCGTCACGATCCCGGCACCAGGAGCTTCGCCGTCGTACATTCCGAATGCTGCGAGTGGCGAGAGCTCGAGAAATGCGGTGTCGGGGTCGAGGAGGAGGTCCAGCCGTTCACGGACCGGAAGCTTTCCCTGTTCGCGATGGCGTGCGAGGTACTTCTCTCCCCCGCCCTCTCGCGCGACGTCCCGGCGTTCCCGGAGCTCGGCGACAAGCTTCTCCATCCGCTCCGCGCTCTTGCGGAACTCGTCGCTCGATTCATCCAGATGCGTCTCGAAAATCTCCATGTCGACGAGCGGCCGGTGACCCGGACCTTCGCCCGGAGACGGCTCGCGAGCAGGACTCTCGCAGATCTCGATGCTCACGTCCAGCCCGGGGAGCCCCGCCGCATCGCGCCCCTCGCTGTACCCACCCTTTCGGTTGCCACGGTGACCACACCCTTGGAATCTGGCCCACGATACCGGAGGAGTCGTCCGGACTCAGCGATAGACTTCTTTGCGATGCCCGATTCGTACGATCAGGATCACGAGCTCGCCGGCGGAAACCTCGTAAATCACGCGGTAGTCGGCGACTCTCAAGCGACGCAGCCCAGAAAATTCTCCCTTCAGAACTCCCCCGGCCGTCGGCTCATCGCGGAGCCGGTCGATGGCGTCGATGATGCGTAACCGATCTGTCCTGGAAATCTTCTTCAGTGATTTTGCCGCGCTCGCCTTAATCCGAAGTGAGTAAGTCATCTTTCACTTCGTCCCAATCGAGCAGGGGGTCCGAGGGGTCCTGCAGCCGCTCGAGCCCAAGCCGCAGGTCCTCCACGTCATCCATGAAGTACTCGACGGCAGATCGGATCATCTGTGCACGACTTCGCCTGAGCCTCCTGGCGGCCTCGTCCACGCGGCGTACGAGCTCATCCGGCAATCGTGCGCTGATCTGAGTCATAGAAACATCCGTAATTACAATGACATTAACTGGAGTCGCCTGGCCGGCATTCCTCGAAAAGGCCGGAGCAGCTCATGCGACTGAAGCCCTCGGCGGAGCTCACGATCGAGCAGCGAATCCGGATCATCCGTCACGTGCGTCAGAAGACCGAGATCCTTCGCCTGCTTCGCGCTGAATACGCGGTTCTCGAGAAAGAGCTTCGAGGCGGCGGAGGGCCGCGCGATTCTACGCCATCGGCTCGTTCCGCCGAAGCCGGTCACGATGCCGATGCGCGCTCCCGGGTGCGAGAACCGGGACTCCGGCGTCGCGATCCGGAGATCGAACGCCATCAGAAGATCGAGCGCGCCGCCGAAGCAGTCCCCGTCGACGAGCGCGATCGTAAGCGGCTCGAGATGCTCGATCGTCTCCATCAGCTCCTGCCCCGCCCGCGAGAACTCCCACGCATCGAACGGAGTGAACGCCAGCATCTCTTTCATGTCGGCACCAGCCGCGAAGATCTTCTCGCGGCCGCTGCGGAAGATCACCGCGTCGCTTCCGCGCAGGGATTCGAAGCGGGCGCGAAGGAGCCCGATGTTCGCCCGAGAGAGGAGGTTCATCCCCCCGTCGTCGAAAACGATCTCGGCGATGTCAGGCGTGGAAGGCACTTCGATCGGTCATGCAAGCGCGAGGCGGGGCGGCTCGGCAGGCGCCTCGCCCTCCCTGATTGCGCGGGGTCACCGCTCAGACCCGGACCGCGGTCCGAATGGCCTCGACCGCGGCCTGCGTCGTCGTTCCCGGGAGAAAGATGTCGCGGATTCCCATCTCCTTCAGCTTCGGGATGTCCTTTTCCGGAATGATCCCGCCGGCGAACACCGCGATATCGGAGGCGCCTTCCTCACCGAGTCGCTTCATGATCTCGGGAAAGAGGACGTTGTGAGCACCCGACAGAATCGAAAGTCCAATCGCGTCGACATCCTCCTGAACCGCGGCCGCCACAATCTGCGCGGGAGTCTGCCGCAGGCCGGTGTAAATGACCTCCATACCCGCGTCCCTGAGGGCTCGTGCGATCACTTTCGCTCCCCGGTCATGACCGTCCAGGCCGGGTTTGGCAATCAGCACTCTGATTTTTCGGTCAGCCATTCATCTCCTCCAGCGCCGGCTCTCCGCCCGTCTCACTCCTCGTCCCGGAAGGTCGAGATATCATGATAACTCCCTTCCCGGTAGAGCTCTGTCGCCAACTGCTTCGCCCGTCTTTGTAGTCGAACGCAGTCGAGCTCATGGCCGTCGATTATAAGCGCTGGCAGCGAACCGGCCGCATCGCGAGTCTGACCGCGCGGCGTTATACGATTCCCGCCATGCTTTACCGCAAACGTGTCACCTCATCCGCTTCACTCGACCGTCTGACCGACCTCATCGAGGCTCGCCTCGCCCCCGGCGCGGACAAGGAGACGATCGACCAGCGAATCACCGATCTGTTCCAGGAGACCTGGTGCGTGATGTTCACCGATCTGGCCGGATTCTCACGCAACGTGGCCGACTTCGGGATCATCCACTTCCTCCAGACGATCTACGAAGCGGAACGGCTGCTCACTCCCGTGATCGAGGAGCACGACGGCATTCTTCTCAAGGTCGAAGGCGACAGCCTGCTCATCATCTTTCGCAATCCGACCAAGGCGCTCGAGGCAGCGGTGGCAATGCAGAGGAGCACGTTCGAGTACAACGAGTCCCGCGAACCCGCCGAGAGAGTTCTTCTCTGTATCGGGATCGGGTGCGGCCTCGTCCTGCGAGTCGGCGAAGACGTTTTCGGCGCCGAGGTCAACGCGGCGTGCAAGCTCGGCGAGGACGTCGCGAAGGCGGGCGAGATCGTCGCAACCGAGCGATTCGTCTCCTCGGCGATCATCGATCAGGACGCACTGGAAGAGCTCGCCGGCCTCCCGGCCGGGATCGAAAAGGCCTACCGCCTCAACTACCAGCTTTCGAAGGAGTGATACTGTGAAATCTCATACGCGACATATCGTCATGAACGTTCCCTCCCGGATGGGTTTCGTCAACATCACCGGACGGGTCGAAGCCGAGCTCGCCGAAAGCCGGATCACCGAAGGGCTGTGTCTGGTCAACGCGATGCACATTACGGCGAGCGTCTTCATCAACGACGACGAACCGGGTCTGCATCGCGACTACGAGCGCTGGCTCGAATGGCTCGCGCCTTTCGACCCGAGCCCCGAGCGTTACCACCACAACCGTACGGGCGAGGACAACGGCGACGCTCATCACAAGCGCCAGGTCATGGGACGCGAGGTCGTCGTCGCGGTCACCGAAGGAAAGCTCGACTTCGGCCCATGGGAGCAGATTTTTTATGGGGAGTTCGACGGCCGGCGCGACAAACGGATCATGGTCAAGATCATCGGTGAGTGAGCCGGACTGGTGAACCTCCGCATCTTCGATTCGGACGAGGATCTCGTCGCGGGCCTCGCGGAGGCGATCCGGGCCGCTCTGGCAAGCGAGATCCGCCCGAGGATCGTGACGACGCTTCCCGAACAGCTCAACGAGACTCTCCACGCCCTGCTCTCCGATCTGGGTGCCGAATGGATCCGCGATCCCGCCGGTGCGCACGCGGAGCTTCTGGTCGCCCTCTGGAAACGGGGAGTGATCGCTGCATCGGCCCCGCGATGGTTCATCGTCGCCGGCAGCGACGCCGAGCTCGATCAGGAGGAAGCATTCCGTCTGCTCGAGGAAGCTCCGGAGGAAACCAGCATCTGGTGGTTCATCACACGGGACCGGTGGCAACGGCTCGGAGGACTCAACCGGCCGCTTTCGTCCGGCACCGACGCCTAGTGCTCGAACGACCAGGTAGGAGCCTGGCTGTGCCGGTGATGCTGGACATCGCGCAAGTTGTGACGGTGCGGCTCGGCAGGCGCCTCGCCCTCCCGCTCGTTGGGGGATGGCGTGGTTTCGGGAGGGTTTTTCGAGAGGCTTGCGGGCTGGAAGCCCGCAACACGGCAGGCTGGAAGCCTGCGCTACGGGGCACATTGTGGCAGGCATGTCGCGATCCGGCTCGCAAAGGATGTCTCCGGTCTGGATGTAAACGATGTCTCCGGTCTTGCCCTCCTGGATCCTGCCTCCTGGCTCCTGATTCCTGACTCCTGCTCCCTGATCCCTGCTCCCTGATCCTCTGATACTCTCGCTGCCGTGAACATCCTCGCGGTCGATGCCGGCGGAACCAAGACGCTCGTCCGCCTCGCCCGCCTCGATGGTGCCTCGAGGAAGACTCTCGCCGAGGAGGCGTTCGAATCGAAGGCGTGGGGGTCGTTCGACGATCTTCTGGCAGACTTCCTTTCGAGACATCTGGACGCGCGCCCGAAAGCTGCCTGTCTGGCCGTGGCGGGGCCAGTGCATGAAAGCACCGTTCAGCTGACCAACCTCACGTGGTCGATCGGAGCAGCGGAGCTCGGTGTCCGATTCGGCATCGAGCAGGTCCGGCTGCTCAACGATCTGCACGCGGCTGCCCTGGCAATCCCCGAGATCGACCCCGCCGATCTCGTGGTGCTGCAGCAGGGAACGGTCGATCTCGCGGCGCCTCGCATCGTCATCGGCGTCGGAACCGGTCTTGGAGTCGCGCACATCGTGCGCCACGAAGCCACCAACGTCTTCATTCCTGGTGAAGGAGGGCACGCTCTGTTGTCGCCGTTCGATGCCGAGACCGGCTCTTTCATCGCCGGGTTTGCCCCCGGGGGCGGCTGGCCATCGCGGGAGACCTTGATCTCAGGCCCCGGCCTCTCGAAAATCCACGGAAAACTCGCGGGAACCTCCATGCGCGGAAGCGAGGTGACGCGGCTTGCGAAAAATGGAGATCCGAGCGCCGTCCGTGCCGTCGAGATCCTCGCCACGCTGCTGGGCGCCACGGCCGGAGATCTCGCGATCACAACCCTCGCCTCCGGGGGCATTTTCCTTACCGGCGGAGTCGTCGTCGGTAACGGAGACCTTCTCCGTGCCCCGTTCATCCGTGCCTTCAATCAAAAGCCACCATTCGAGGAACGGATGAAATCGTTTCCGGTCTATCTCGTCCCGGGCAGGACTCTCGTCCTCGACGGGGCCATGGCCGTCGCGACATCTCTGGCAGCGGCAACGCCGGAATCCTGAGGAGAGCCGGGTCGTCCAGGGGATCGTGTTCGTCGCCGGTACGGAAATCGCACTCCGGTCGCGGATAATGGCGAAGCCGAAACTCCTCATCGTCGACGACGATCCCCATCTCCGGAAACTCCTCACGATCTATCTCCGTGACAAGTGGGATGTCTCGGTCGCCGGTGAGGGGGAGGAAGCCCTGGAAATCTGGAAACGGGAAAAGCCGAAAGTCGTCCTTCTCGACCTGATCCTCCCCTACTACGGCGGTTTCCGTCTCTGCCAGGATTTCAAGGGCGCGGATGGCTTCCGTTCATACGTGATCATGATGACCGGCGAAGAGGGAGCCGACACCCGTAACATCGCGACCGAGTGCGGCGCCGACGATTTCCTCCTGAAGCCATTCGATCCCGCCGAGATCGTTCAGAAGCTCGACAGTCTGCAAAGCTGATCGAGTTGTCGCGGATCCCGTGCGCACCATCTTCGAGCACTGTTGGAACTGGCTGAAGAGCGAATTGGAGCCCGAAGTTCAGCGCTAGCAGTGATTTCGCGTCGCTCCGGGCTCCGAGTGAAGATCTAGGTGACCGCGGGGGCGTGAGTTCTCGCCGGGGCAACGTGGGTCGCACCTTCGATCTCGAGCTCGATTCCTCCGACCCAGCCGGCCGCGACGTTGTAGATCAAGGCCGAGATGATCCCGGCGATGAAGCCGGTGATGCCATAAACGATCGGCGCGATGATGATCGCGCTGAAACCACCCATCATCATGCCTCCGAATGCCTCGGCACCTTCGGCGCCCCACATGAGTGAGACGAGAGCGAGGAGCACTCCGACGATCAGACCGAAGACCGCATAGATGATCCCCATGATTTTTCCGAGTGAAACGGCACCCACCTTGCGAACGACCATGAAATCCTCCTTGCTGCTTTTGTTGCGTTTGAACTCCTTAGACCGGTCAGGCCCGAAACGGGCAGGATCATATTAGCGCGAAGAGGGCGGAGAGGTCAGAATCCAGAACCGAGCACGGCGCGCGCCGCGGTGATGTCGTCATGAAGGAAGCGGTCACGCTCGAGTGGCGGAACGACCGCGCGGATCCCGGCATGGAGGCGCTCGATCGGCTCCGATGAGCGGAGCGGCCGCCGGAACTCGATCGCCTGCGCGGCACAGATCGCCTCGATCGCCAGAATCGACCGGACATTGTCGACGATTCTGGCGAACTTCCAGGCCGCGGTGGGACCCATCGACACATGGTCTTCTTTGTTCGCCGAGGTCGGTATCGAATCGACCGAGGCGGGGTGCGCGAGGGCACGACACTCGGCGACGAGCGCTGCCGCCGTCACCTGCGCGATCATCAATCCGCTGTTGAGGCCTCCCTCGGTCACGAGGAACCCCGGAAGCTCGGAAAGCTGCGGGTTGACCATCCGTTCGATGCGACGCTCACTGATCGATCCGAGATCGGTCATCGCGATCGCTCCGAGGTCGCAGGCCATCGCGACCGGAGCACCGTGGAAGTTGCCTCCCGAGAGGACTTCTCCCTCGTCGGCGAACACCAGCGGATTGTCGGTCGCCGAGTTGATCTCGATCCCGAAGGTCCGCTCGACGAAATCGAGCGCGTCGAGAACCGCACCGTGAACCTGCGGAATGCAGCGCAGCGAGTAGGCATCCTGCAGCTTCCCGCAATCCCTGTGCGACGCGCGGATCTCGCTCCCCTGCATCAACTCGCGCATCCGTGCCGCAACGCGGCGCTGTCCGGCGTGAGGCCTCGCTTCGTGAAGCCGCGGATCGAAAGCGACATCGGTTCCCTGCAGAGCGTCGAGCGTCATCGCGGCGATCTCCAGCGATCGCTCGAACAGTCCCCGCGCCTCGGCGATCGCCAGCCCTCCCACCGCGCAGATCGTCTGCGTTCCGTTGATCAGCGCCAGGCCTTCCTTCGCTTCGAGCTCGATCGGTTCGAGTCCGGCGTCCCGCAGCGCCTCTTTCGCCGGCCCGACGCCGTTCCGCGTGCGAACCCGACCTTCTCCGACCAGCGCGGCCGCCAGGTGAGACAGCGGAGCGAGATCACCGGACGCCCCGACCGAGCCCTGGGACGGGATCAGCGGCAGAAGCCCGCGTCTCCGCATCTCGAGAATCCGTTCGACCACTTCGATGCGGATGCCGGAAAAACCTTTGGCGAGAGCGTTCGCTCTCAGGACCATCATCACGCGGACGACGTCGTCACTGAAAGGCTCGCCCACACCGGTGCAGTGCGAAAGAACGAGGTTCCGCTGCAGCTCCCGGCTCTGACTCGGAGAGATGTGAACATCCGAAAAGACACCGAACCCGGTGGTGACGCCGTAGACCACCCTCCCGTCAGCCACCACCCCGTCGATGACCTTCCGGGACGCGTCCATCCGCCGCTTCGCCTCGTCCGAAAGAACGATCGATTCTTCCCCGGCTGCGATCGCCGGGAGATCGGCGACGTTGAGCGAAGCACCATCGAGCTCGATCGTTTCTCGCGCCATCCGTCCCTATTCTATGCGCGACCGTTTCACGGCCGGTTTTCGAGATCCGAATCGCCTGCCATGAGGAAATCGACGTAGCGCTCCCATCCGTAACGGTCGACGGCTCGAAGGGCTCCCTCCTCGAGCCAACCCTCGCCTCCGTCGAAGTAGCGGTTCACCGCGTTCGCGAGCGCCTGCGGGTCTCCCGCCGGCACGAGCAATCCGTTCTCCCCCTCCTCGACGACCTCCGCCAGCCCTCCGACATCGGTCGCGATCACCGGACGCCCGAACCAGAACGAAGTCATGACGACGCCACTCTGCGTCTCCCGCAGATACGGAACGAGAACGACGTTCGCGGCCGCAAAACGCGCCGCCACCTCCGTCTCCGGGATGAACTCGAAATCGAAACGGACGCGCGACTCGATCCCGAGCTTTGCGGCCAGCTCGCGATACTCCGTTCCGTCACCGAACCACACCTCCCCGGAAACGAAAAGGAGGACGTCCTTCTCGACCCGTTGCCACGCCCTGAGCGCCACGTCGAGCCCCTTGAAGGGACGGATATGGCCGAAAAAGAGTGCGACCTTCGAATGCGTGATCGAAAGGTCCGTCCTCGCCGTCTCACGCGAAGGAACGACACCCGGAATCTCGTGAATCGGGAGAAAGGCGCGGATGACGCGCGGCGCGCCCGCCCCGAGTCGCTCTTCGATCGCATCCCCTTCGGTATTCGCGTGAACGATCGCGATGTCGGCCCCGGCGATTGCTCGATTCGTGAGCCAGCTCTTCCACCAGGAAGGTTCCTTGTCCCGGACGTTATGACACTGAAACACGACCTCGGTCTCGTTCGGCAGCAGCAGACTCATCACGATGTAAGGGAGCGCCCATACCCAGATCCACCAGACGAAGATCACCCTCGCCGGCCTCTCACGCCTCAGTCTCAGTCCCTCACGAATCCAGGTAAACGGATTGAAGATGTCGAGGCTGAACCGCGCATTCGCCGGAGTCCTCGCGACGAGGGATGGATCGATCGGATCGCCACCCGGATAGAACCGGCGAGGATAGATCCGGGAGAACGACACGATCTCTACGCCCTCGCGCTGGCCGAGAGTCTCGGCGAGACGGGTGCTGCAGTACGCGACGCCCGATCGGAACGGATAGACCGGCCCGATGACGACGCTTCGCCGCTCCCCCATCAGCCCCCGACGATGATGCGGCAGAGGTGTCCGGTCAGGATCGCGAAGTAGTTGCCGACCGCGTACCCGATGAGCGCCATCAGAATCGAGACAGGGACGAGGCTTTCACGATGATAAGCGGCAACGACAGGAGCCGACGCCGCTCCGCCGATGTTGGCTGCCGACGCGATCGCTGCCGTATGGACGTCGACCTTGAAGATGTACGCGCCCATAAGACAGAAGAGGCCGTGAATGATGATCCATATCAGAGCGCCGAGAAGGAACCACGGGGCATCTCCGAGGTCGGCGAGATTCGCCCCCGCACCCATGACCGCCACGAAGAGGTAGACGATCGCCATCGCAACGTCGTGCGTGCTCGGTATCGCTCGCGCAGGTGTGAGGGAGAGCAGAATGCCGAATGTCGTGAAAAGCAGCACGCGCCACGTCGACGTCGACGTTACCTCGGTCACCGGCAGCATCGGTGCGATCCACTCCGAAATGCCGAGAACCGTCAGCGCGATCGCCGCCATGTAGAGAAAGTGGCGCATCTCGACCGGCGTTGCTTCGACCTTCTCGGACTCGATCTGCGCTTCCATCCTCTCGAGGCGGCTTTCGTCAACTCCCGTCCACCTGTTGAACTTTTCTGCGAATCCCTTTGATGCGAGCAGCAGCGGCAGCCAGATCACATAGATCGCGTTGTCCGCGATGATCGCGAGCCCGAAGATTCCATCCGGTGTCTCGAGAGCAGCCTTGGTCGCCGCCATGTTCCCCGTACCGCCGATCCACGAACCCGCCAGCGCTCCGAATCCCGTCCACGCGTCAGGACTGAGATTCGTGTGGACGATGAGATAGGCGATCGGCGCTCCGACGACGACGCCGAGCGTTCCCATCAGCATCACCAGCACACCCTTCCCCATGATCCTTACTGCCGCAGCGACATTGACTCCGACCAGAAGCAGCGTAATGAAGACCGGGAGACCGTACGTGCGCACGAGCCCGTAGCCGGGCGAGGAGCTCGGGATCACACCCGTATTGCTCAGCAGAACCGGGATCGAATAGATCCAGAGAAGCGGTGGAAGGAAATTGAACATCCTCCATCCGGATCGCTTTTCGAGCCAGAAGAAGAAGGCGCAGAGTCCCGCGAGAACCGCGAGGACAGCACCGGGGGACGTGATCAGGGCTGACGCCGCGGTCTCTTCCATCGGGCAATGATAAGGCAGGAGGCAGGAGGCAGGAATCAGGATTCAGTAGAACCGGGCATCGGGGGTCGGGGCTCCAGCCCGTGGGGGGTCGCGCAGAATCCAGGAAACTGACCTGAATCCAGACGGCTTCTCATCCGGAGCCATCGCTATATTCCGGTGAGGCGGAAATGACAACCGCAGCCCAGAAAAGTCGTCCATGCTCAAACGACGTCATCCCTGGTAGGTGGTCGGCGGGAAAGCGAGGGACCGCGCTTTCCTGAATCCTGAATCCTGAATCCTGTCTCCTGTCTCTCAAAGACGCCGGGCGATGGCAGCTGCCAGCTTTCTAACGACTTTCTCCGCTTCCCGGTCGGCGCTGAGTGAGGTGTACTCGATCGTTTCGGAGGCGGAAGCTCCGAGCGGCCGTCCGGTGGCCACGTCGTACACGGTGACGTTGATTCGCGAGCTGTACGCGGTGTCGGTACGCCCCATGTAGCGGAGCTGCCGTTCGCCCGCCGGATCGATCCGGACGACGATCATCCTTCTCAGCCCCCCCTTCTCGAAAGCGTCGAGAAGCTCTCCGGTCGACGCATCACGCCGCACCAGATCTTCGGTCGCCGGCAGCGTCGCCGCGTCGTAGATCGGCGCATCCGAGCTCGAAAGCCGCTGGGTCATCAGTGAGGAAACGACGGGGACCAGCGCGGCGTCGCCGGTCACGACGATTCCTGCGCCCTCGAGTGAACGAGGCGGCGGGGCCGGCTCCCGCTCGGCCACGCGCGGCTGAGAAGTCTGGCTCGCCGGTCGCGGCTCCCGCGGAGATGCGACCGCTGCAGCTTCGCCCCGATCATCGGACTCGCCACCGGCCCGAAGCGGTTCACTTCGAGTTTCAGCCGGTGCAATCTCTTCGATCCGGCTCGTCGCACCGTAGTCTGTGCCGCTCTCCACCGGCTGCGTTGCCGTCCCGGGGAGATCCGAGCCTGGTACCAGAACTCCTTCGGTCGAATCCGCAACGGTCTCCCGGGTCGCCGGATCATCGGCAGAGCTCCGTCCGCCGAGACCGTACCAGGCAGCCAGCCCGAGGGCACCGAAAAGAAGGAAGAGGAGAAGTGCGGCGATCCAGATCCCGCGTCGCGACCGGGCCGGCCGGCCCGTCGCTCCCGGTGGTGGAGGCGGCGGAAGATCGTGCCTCGTCGGCGCGGTCTCCGCGGTTCGCAGATCCGGCTGGGTCGTTGCCGCCGATCCCGCGACGACTCCGGGAGCCGTCGGAGCCAGCGAAGACTCGCCCTGCCCATGGGATCCGGCGTCCCCCTGCACGTCGAGATTCGTCGTCTCGCTCTCCGCTCCGAGGACGACGGTCGGATCGTTCGTACCGGCGGAAGCGCGAGGAACGGCGGCCAGCGTCGTCAGACCTTTCATCAGCGAGCGAACGCTCTGCCCCTCGAGATAGTCCTCGAGATCCTCGACGAGCTCATGCGCGCTCTGGTAGCGTTGATCGCGTTCCTTCTCGATCATCTTCGTGAGAATCGCGCGCGCCTTGTCGTCGACATCCGGGTTGAGAGTCGAGACGTCCGGAGGATCCTCGTCGAGGATCTGGCGGATCAGCATGATCGGACTCTCCGATCGAAATGGTGCGCGCCCGGTCAGCATCTCGTACCAGCTCACTCCGAGCGCGTAGATGTCGGTCCTGTGATCCGCCTGTTCGCCGCGACACTGTTCCGGCGCCAGGTATCCCGGCGTTCCCATCAGCATGCCGGTTGCGGTCAGCTTCGCGTCCGTTGAGGACGGAAGCGCCAGACCGAAGTCGGCGATCTTGACGGTGCCGCGCCGGTCGAGCATCAGATTCGCCGGCTTGATGTCGCGATGGATGATCCCCTCGTCGTGCGCTGCCGCCAGGCCTCTGGCCGCCTGCAGGATGATCTGCGCTCCCAGAGGATTGTCGATCTTCCCCTTCTCGTTGACGATCGAATCGATCGACTTCCCTTCTACGTACTCCATGACGAAGTAATGCGTCCCTTCGTCCTCGCCGATGAAGAAAATCTGAACGATGTTGGGGTGGGACAGTCTCGCCGCCGACTGCGCCTCACGCTTGAAGCGCGAGAGAAATGTCGGATCTTCGACCAGGTGGTCTCCGAGGACCTTGATAGCGACGAAGCGGTTGAGCGAAGCTTCGTGACCCTTGTAGACGACACCCATGCCACCGCGGCCGAGCTTCGAAACAACTTCGTAGTGTCCGATTCTCTTCTGCATTTTCATCCTCTCGGGGCCTCGTCGGTCGTCCATCGGGTGCCGGATCGAGCCGGGCTCGCCGTTGATGATACCGCGACGGTCCAGCCTCGACCGGTTCCGCACCGGTTCGAACTATCCGGGAAGGTTGGAGCCCGCTTCTCCGTTTGAAGTACTCGTCCGGAGTCACGCAAACCGATCGGAGGATTCGTCCATGAGAAAAACCATTCTGTCCGCCCTGTGCCTGTTGATCGCCTCATCCGTGCTCGCCGCCGACGACAAGGGCGGCCTCCGCTACACGGTGAGTGTCGCCAAGTTCGACAACCAGGCGGGTTATTCATCGCAGTGGGATCTCGGTGATGCATGGGCCGCGGTGCTGACCGACGCTCTCAACGAGACCGGACGCTTCATCGTCCTCGGGGAGACCGACATGCGGCAGGCCGCCATGGACGAGCAGGACTTTGCGGCTTCCGGCCGAACCGCCGGCGGCAACAAAGCACCAGCAACCGGCCAGATGACCCCCGCGCAGATCCTCGTCAAGGGAGCCATCACCCACGTCGAGGACAATTCCGCGGGCGGTGGCGGCGGAATCTCGATCAAGGGGATTCGAGTAGGCGCACGCGGCGGCAAGGCCGAGATCAACACGACGCTCTACATGGTCGATACCTCCACCGGCCAGGTGCTCGCCTCGAAGAGCGTCGTCGGTGAAGCAGGCTCACGCGGTCTCCGAGTCGGTGTCAACCGGCATTTCGCCGGTGATTTCGATGCCTTCAGCAACGACAACGTCGGCAAGGCGGTCCTCGCCTCCGTCGAAGACGCTGTCGACTGGATGATCTCCGAGCTTCCGAACATGAAGTGGAACGGCACCGTCGTCATGAACCGTGACGGGAAGATCTACATCAACCGTGGCGAGCGCGAGGGCGTGAAGGTGGGCCAGGAATTCGTCATCGGTGAATCCGAGGTCATCCGCGACCCCGACACCGGCGAGGTGCTCGACGAGATCATGGACGAGATCGCACGAATCCGCGTCGAAAGCGTCCGGGAAAAACTCTCGATCGCCTCGGTGATCTCCGGCAACGCCGACGAGATCGGTCAGGGAATGACGATACAGACACCGTAAGAAGCGGCGTCGGGTCGTAAGAAAAAGGGTCGAGTCGTAAGAAGCGAGACAGATTCGTAAGAAACGGAGTCTGGTCGTAAGAAAGTATGCTGGCGCCGCCTTTCGGCTCCCCATCTGCGTCAGATTCGAAGCGCGCCCGACACGATCTCCGGGCGTGTTCGATTCTGTCGCCCGCTGAAGCGGGCTCCACATTTTGAGGTGCCGCGCTCCTGTCCCCCGGCTGAAGCCGGGGGCTAAGACCTGGCGCCGCCTTTCGGCGGCTTGGCGGCTTCGTCGATTCAGCGAGTTGGAGACGATCTGCCCGATGCGTCAGGTTCTGTCACCCGCGCTCCGGCCGAAAACGTGCAGATCAGCCCGCGCCCCGGTCGAACGGCCGACCGGCCATCTTCGAGGTTGAATCTCCGCAGGAACGTTCTCTCCGATGAGCCCGCGTCAGCGGGCGAAAGACCTTAGCCCCCGGCTTCAGCCGGGGGATAGTTGTGCTCCATTAAGAAATGTCGAGCCCGCTTCAGCGGGCGAAAGAACCTCGACCCCCTCAAAGACGTTCAGTCTCGCGAGATCTCCACTTTGCATCAGCCCGCTCTGCGGGCGAAAGACCTTAGCCCCCGGCTTCAGCCGGGGGATAGTTGTGCTCCACTAAGAAATGTCGAGCCCGCTTCAGCGGGCGTCAGCAGGTCGACCGCTCGAAGAGGCTCATCTCGCGAGATCTCCACTTCGGTCAGCCCGCACCGCGGGCGAAAGACCTTAGCCCCCGGCTTCAGCCGGGGGATAGTTGTGCTCCATTAAGAAATGTCGAGCCCGCTTCAGCGGGCGACAGATTTTCGCTGACCCCGGGTGCCGCCCCGAAATTATCCCGCGCGCGAACCGGTAGCGGGCTACGTGCGCACCGGCGAACGAATACCCCGAAGGCTCCGATCGCAGGAAGAGAAGCGTCCGCTCGACCGCGGCGAGGTCTGGCGCGAGGCGAGAGCGATCATCTGGGAGCGGCGGGGGCGCCTCGCCATCGGTTTCGTCGTTCTCATCATTGGACGTCTCGCCGGACTGGTCCTTCCCGCCAGCTCGAAATGGATCATCGACGAGGTCATCGGCAGACAGCGCTTCGAGCTCCTCTACCCGATCGCAATCGCCGCCGGAGTCGCCACCATCATCCAGGCCCTCAGCGGATTCGGACTCTCCCAGATCCTCGGTGTCACCGCGCAACACTCGATCACCGAGATGCGGAAGGCGGTGCAGCGACACGTGATCCGGCTCCCCACGGCGACCTTCGACTCGACGAAGTCGGGCGTGCTGATCTCGCGCATCATGAGCGACGCGGAAGGGCTGCGAAATCTCGTCGGGACGGGTCTGGTGCAGCTCTTCGGCGGCTCGCTCACCGCGGCGATCGCCATCGGGGTCCTCTTCTGGCTGAACGCGCGGATCACCCTCGTGATGATCGTCACGATGGGGGCTTTCGCCGTTCTCATGGCCTTCGTCTTCCGAAGCGTCCGCCCGATCTTCCGGGAACGCGGCGCCATCAACGCCGATGTCACCGGAAGGCTCGCCGAAACGCTCGGAGGAATCCGGGTCGTCAAATCGTACGTCGCCGAGCCGCGGGAGGACGAGATCTTCTCCAGGGGAGTCGACAACCTCTTCGACAACGTGAAGAAGTCGATCACGGCGATCTCCGCGACCAACGCCGCCACGACCATCCTCTTCGGGATCGCCGGAATCATCATGATGGTGATGGGGAGCCGCGCCATTCTGGCAGGCGAGATGACACTCGGCGACCTGACGATGTTCATCATCTTCACCGGCATGGCAGCGGGACCGATCATCCAGATGGCGTCGATCGGCACGCAGATCACCGAGGCCTTCGCCGGGCTCGATCGGATCCGGGAGATCCGGCGCGAGCCTATCGAGCGTGACGCGGAGGATACCGTCACGGTCGACACGATCCGGGGCGACATCGAGTTCCGCAACGTCTGGTTCGAGTACGAACCGGACAAGCCGGTTCTGCGCGACGTATCGTTCGTCGCACCCGCCGGAACGACCACCGCGCTCGTCGGCCCGAGCGGCTCGGGCAAGAGCACGCTCATCGGTCTGGTCATGACGTTCAATCAGCCGAAGGAGGGGACGATCCTCGTCGACGGAATCGACCTTTCGACTCTCTCGCTCAGCCGTTATCGAAGCCGGCTCGGCATCGTCCTCCAGGAAAACTTCCTCTTCGACGGATCAGTGCTCGACAATATCCGCTACGGCAGACCGGATGCCTCGGTCGAAGAGGTGAAGCGGGTCGCCCGGATCGCCCACGTGGATGAATTCGTCGAACCCCTCGAAGAGGGCTACGACTCGATCGTCGGCGAGCGCGGCATCAAGCTCTCCGGCGGCCAGCGGCAGAGGATCGCGATCGCCCGCGCCATCCTCGCCGATCCGACGATTCTGATCCTCGACGAGGCAACCTCGAGCCTCGATTCGGAGAGCGAGGCGAAGATCCAGGATGGTCTCCGGTCGCTGCGACGGGGGCGGACGACCTTCGTCATCGCGCACCGGCTCTCCACGATCCGCAGCGCCGACCAGATTCTCGTCCTCGAGGAAGGCCGCGTCGTCGAACGGGGGACGCACGCCGAGCTGATGGCTCTCGACGGCCGCTACCGCACGCTGCACGATACGCAGTACTCGCTCGAGACCGATCGATTCGTTAACCCGGGCGAGGAGCTCGGCGAGCACGAGCCGGAGACCGAACCCATCCCCTCGAAGCTCGTCGGCGAACGCGACCTCTGAGCTGTAAGCCGAAGACCGACCTCGATCACTGGGCGTAGAAGGCTTCGAACCCCCGAAGCAGCTCCCACAGGTCACCTTCAAGGAAACCTCGAAAGGCGAATGCATGCTGACGATCCCGATCCCGACGCTGCGCGCCGCCGGGCTGCTCCGAATTCGTTATGATCATCATCAGCGCCATGAAAAAACTACTTCTTCCTCTCCTTTTTCTTTTTCTTGGCTGCACGGCGGACGCGCCCTCCTCGACTGCTTCGCCGTCCCCGGATGAAGGATCAGGCGTGCTGGCCATCCGCAATGTCTCGGTAATTCCGATGACCGACGAGGGGGAACGCCTCATCGAGAACCAGACCGTCATCGTGCGCGGTGACCGGATCGAGTCGGCAGGAGCTGATGTCGCGATCCCCGCGCGTGCGCAGGTGATCGACGGATCGGGACACTATCTGATTCCGGGGCTCGCTGAGATGCATGGGCACGTTCCACCTCCCACCGCGGAGCCGCACATGGTCGAGGACGTCCTCTTTCTCTATGTCGCCAACGGAATCACGACTGTACGAGGAATGCTCGGCGCCCCCGGCCAGCTCGCACTCCGCGAGGCGACGCGGTCGGGGTCATTGCTCGGCCCGACTCTCTATCTCGCCGGTCCGAGCTTCAACGGAAACTCGGTCTCCTCTCCCGAGCAGGCCCGGGAGATGGTGGAGGCACAGCACGCCGAAGGATGGAATCTTCTGAAGGTTCATCCCGGTCTGACGCGTCCCGAGTACGACGCGATGGCGGACACGGCGAACGAGCTCGGGATTCGTTTCGGCGGGCACGTCCCCTCGGAGGTCGGACTCCGCCACGCCCTCGAAAAGAACCAGGAGACGTTCGATCATCTCGACGGATACATCGAGGCTCTCGAAACGGTCCCCGTCAGCGACGACGCGATTCGCGAGCTCGCCGAGTCGACTCGGGAGGCGGGAGCGTGGGTGGTTCCGACGATGGCTTTGTGGGAGACGCTTCTCGGAACCGCTGAGCTCGAAGAGCTGCAGACGTACGACGAGCTTCGCTACGTCCCTTCGGAGGCGATCGATCAGTGGTCCCGCGCCTTCGAAAACCGGCGGGCGGCACCGGGATACGACGAGGCGGAAGCGCGGCGCATCGCCGCTGACCGCATCCGCGTGCTACGGATTCTCCACGAGGAGGACATTCTCGTTCTGATGGGAACCGATGCCCCACAGCAGTTCAGCGTTCCCGGATTCTCGCTCCACCGGGAGCTCGAGTGGATGGCGCGGGCCGGCATGACGCCGTACGACATCCTCCGAAGCGGCACCCTGAACGTCGGCCGCTACTTCTCGAACGAGGACGAGTTCGGCACCATCGCTCCGGGGCAGCGCGCGGATCTCGTCCTTCTCCGCTCGAATCCGCTCGAGGGCCACACGGCGCTGGCCGACATCGAGGGTGTCATGGTTCGCGGCCGGTGGCTCGACCGCGATTTCCTCGACGCGGGTCTCCGGGAGATCGACGCGCGTTACGAATGACGTTTCGAGATCTTCAGAACAGATCAGGTCGCAGCCGCTGCGTTTTGCTGCGCCTTCATCACCGAAAAGACGGCAGCCTCCGCGTCGCCTCCGCCCATCGAAATGAATCCGTGGCCCAGCCCCGAGAGCTTCTCGACCCACGCGATCGTTCCGGTTCGCCGGTCGAGCCCGTAGAGTTTCCCCGAATTCGCAGCCACGATGCGATCGGAGGAGACGACACGCGCGTGGCTCAGGTTCCCGAGCGACCCGAGGGTCGTCCGCCAGTTCTCCGATCCGGTTGAAGCGTGCAGGGAAACGACCCGGTTTCCGATCGTCAGAATCACGTCCGAGTCATCTCGTCCCGTGTCCGCGAAGAATATCGCTCCATATCCGGTGCCCTTCAGCGGATTCTCCCAGAGAACCGACCCGGTCGAAATCCCGATCGCGATCACCTCCCCGCGCGTACCCACCCAGACCCGATCACCGAGGTGCCTGACCGTAGCGATCGAGCTGCTCCGGATCTTCCGTCGCCAGAGCTCCCGACCAGTCGCCGGTTCGATGGATACGACGTGACCTTTGATTCCGATGATGATTGGACCGCTCGACATGATGACGACCTCCGGACCAAGTTTATCCCTGGAGAAGAGTGAAGAGTGAAGGGGGAAAAGAAGAGTGAAGAGTGAAGAGTGAAGAGTGAAAGAAATGCGGGACGCCGGGCGAGGGACGAGCTTGCGCGATGCGACATTCCACCGGGAGGGGTTGGGCGATTCACGATCCCACACCCAGATTCTTCGCCCGCGCTGCGCCGGGCTCAGAATGACGAGTGCTTCACTCTGATCCCTGATCCCTGACCCCTGATCCCTTCTTTTCACTCTTCACTCTTCACTCTTCACTCTTCTTTTCACTCTTCACTCTTCTCTCTTCACTCTTCTTTTCCGACCCGGGTTCGCCTCTTGAATACCGGAGGTGATCCCATGACCATCCGATCTCTGGTACTTTTCGCCGCTCTCGTTCTTCTCGTTTCCTCCTGCAGAACGCCGTCCGATCCCCCCGCACCCGATCCCGGCCCCACGCCGGCATCCGGGGAGGCTTCCGCGCGGGCGGACCAGATGGAGATCACTCCCGTACCGCCGCCCGAACCGAATCCGCAGACCGCTCCTTCTCCCCCGCCCGCCCCCCCGAACCCGATCATCGCGCGGCTTCGCGAGGAGATCGCGGGAAAGGAGCATCTCCCGGCCGAGCAGGTCTTCGAGAACATCCAGATCATGGAGGGGATCCCCGCCGGACGGCTCCTTTCGATCATGGAACGCGGCTTCGCGCCGGCTCTCGGCGTCCGCTGCAGCTTCTGCCACGAGCCCGGCAACTGGTCGTCCGACGAGAAGGAGCAGAAGAGAACCGCCCGGGAGATGTGGAAGATGGCTGCCGACATCAACACGCGCATCGAGGGGATCACCGGAGAGAAGGCGATGGTGAACTGCTCGACGTGCCATCAGGGGAACTCCAGCCCGCCGGGACACGGCGCCAGGCGCCCGGAACGATAGACACTGCCGGCTCGACCGAGTACGGCGCAATCGTTGAATATCCGCTTTCGCGAGAGGTGACTCGAAATGCGTCGATCGCTGATGACAGTTCTCGCTCTGCTCACTGCCGGGCCGCTCTCCGCCGCCGACTGGACGATCGGGTACGAGGGAAGCGACCAATGGGCTCACGGATTTCTCACGGTCTCTCAGCCGGTCTCGAGGCTCGGGGAGGGCGACCTGATCGCCTGGGGAACCGCCAGCTACATCCGCTACGACGTCATCGACGGTGGCGCGCGCCGCAACGTCTCGGCACCGGGCGTCGGCGCGGGCGTCCTCTGGCGATGGAGCAGCCGGCGCAGCTTGTTCGCGCTCGGGCCTGGTTACGAATTCCGCTGGATCAACCGTGAAGGTTTCGAACGGCGGACCGAGCACGGGCTCACGCTGAGAGCGGACGGGCATCACTGGTTCGGCGAATCTCTCATCCTCACAGCGAATACCACCTACTACGACGCGATCGAGTGGACGGCCGCACGGTCGTCGCTCGAGTACGCACTCGGGGAGAACAGTTTCCGAATCGGTCCCGAGATCGCGTATCAGGGGAATGACGACATCAGTGTCAGGGAAATCGGCGGCATCCTCCGCTATCCGGTCAGCGATCAGACCTCCGCGTGGGTGCGCGGCGGTACCGCCAGAACCGAGCTCAGCGACGGGACCCGACGGGACGATCCCTACTTCAGCGCCGGAGTCGGATACACGCTCCGATACTGAGACCGCCGCCCGGGGAAAGCCCCCGGATCGCCGGACTGTCGACATCGGTCATCCGGCTCGATTATCCTCCCCCCATCGTGGAATTCGTTCTGCTGCTGGCCGCGATGGCCTTTCTGATCGCGAACCACAATCGAAGCCGGGAAAACCGGCAACGGATCGCGAATCTCGAAGAGGAGATCGCGGGAGTCCAGGACTCGCTCGAGATCATCCGCAACCGGATGCGGGAGACGCTTCTAGCCGCGGATGCGCTCGCGGATTCCGAACCGTCGAAAGCCGCCACTCGGAAGCAGCCCGCCGGAGCGACACCCGATCAGCAGCCGGCTCGGCCCGTCGCGACACCTCCGGCGGCTCCGACGCCTGGATTCGTCGCCAAAGCTCCTTCCGCGCCGGAGAAACCGGTTCCGCCGGAACGTCCCGTCGTTGCACCGGAACAACCGGCCGCCGCACGAAACGCCGAACCGGCCGGAGCAACCGCGGGTCCTCAGGCACCGGCTCCTCCCGCGGCGAAACCGCCCCCGCCCCCGCACGAGCCAGCACCTCCCCCGCCACCATCCGGCCCGAGCTGGTCGGATCGCTTCCGGCAATTCGACTGGGAGAGCCTGATCGGCGTCCGGCTCTTCTCCTGGATTGCCGGCATCGCGCTCGCTCTCGCATCGGTCTTCTTCATCAAGTACTCGTTCGACCAGGGGATCCTGACGCCTCCGATCCGGATGGCGATCGGCCTCGTCACGGGAATCGGTCTGCTACTCGCCTGCGAGCTGCGCGTCGCCCGCGGTTATCGGCATACCGCGAACGCCATGGACGGCGCCGGAATCGCGATACTCTACGCGACGCTCTTCTCGTCGAGCGCCATCTGGAAGCTTCTCCCGACCTCGCTCACCTTCGCGCTGATGATCCTCGTGACGGCGGTTGCCGTCCTGCTCTCGGTACGGCGAGACTCACCGTTCATCGCCGTGCTCGGTCTCGTCGGCGGCTTCGCAACACCCGCGATGCTTTCGACCGGAGAGAACCGCCCCATCGTCCTCTTCTCCTATCTGTTGATGCTGAACGCGGGCCTCGCCTGGGTCGCGTATCGGAAGCGGTGGCCGCTGCTGTCGATCCTCGCGCTCGCATTCACGACTCTCTATCAGTGGGGCTGGGTCGTCCGTTTCCTCAACAGCTCGACGATCCCTCTCGCGATCGCGATCTTTCTCGCCTTCCCGATTCTCGGGGTCGCGGCCTTCTTTCTCGGAGCGCGCGAGAAGAACGTATCGAACCTTTTCGGGCGGAGCGCGGCGACCGCGGCGATCGTCCCGGTCGCGTTCGCTGCCTATCTCGCCGCGGTTCCGGCGTACGGCGATCAGTTTCACCTCCTCTTCGGCTTCCTCCTGATCGTCGGCGCTGGACTCGCGCTCGTTTCGGCGAGCTCCCGCGCCCCTGAAGTACTCCATCTCATCGGAGCCTTTTCGGCCGTGCTCGTCGTCGCGATCTGGACCGGCATCTCCTGGTCCGCCGCCGCATGGCCGGCGATCCTTCTCTGGATCTCCTCGCTCGCCATTCTCTACGCGCTCGTTCCGATCGCGATCCGGCGCTTCGGAGCTCGCTTCGGTCTCGCCGAGTACTCTGGCGTCGGCCGCTCGGCGACGTGGGCTGCTCCGCTGTTCCTCTTCGTGTTTCCCGTGATCGCGGCAATCGAAGCGAGGACGCGGTCGCCGCTACTTCTCTTCGCAACGCTGTTCGCGCTTCTCCTGGTCATCGCATTCTCCGCGATCCGGCTTCGCCAGCCTGCGCTCGTCCATGTCGCGGCTGGAGTAGCGCTCCTGACCGAGATCGTCTGGTCGGCGCGGTATCTCGCTCCGGAAACGCTCGCGTCTGCACTCGTCGTCTACCTGGCCTTCACGGTGCTTTTCGTCGGGATCTCGATCTGGATGAGCCGCCGGAATGTCGCGCTCCGTTACGGGAGTGCGCCCTACCTCGTGGCGGGATTCATCATTCTCTTCATGATGGCCGGTGGCTCGGTGGCAAGTGTCGCGCTCCCGGCGCTCACGCTTCTGATGTTTGCGATCCTCGCGGGGCTGTTCATCGACGGAAGGGGACCACTTGTGGTGACGGCGGGACTGCTCCTCTCCTGGCTCGTCCTTCAGATCTGGTGGTCGACCGCGGACGTCGTCGCGAATCTCATCCCGGCGCTCGCGATCCTCGCTGCGCTGTCGATCTTCATCCTCGCCGGCTCGTGGTGGCTGAACCGGAAGGAGTCGGAGAGCGGGCGGATCAACGCAGCATTCGCGCTCGTCGGACACCTCTTCCTCGTTGCCGTCGCGATGCGACCCGATCTCGCCGTACCTCCCGGGCCTCTGTTCGCGGTGCTCGCGCTGCTGACCGTCGCGATCGCCATCGGGGCTCTGCTTCTGCGCGACACCCTGCTGCTGATCGCGAATCTGCTCTTCGCGCAGGTCGTGCTCGCATTCTGGGCCGCTACGGCCTCGACCCCCCCGTATCCGTCGATCGCAATCCTCGCAACGTTGCTGGTCGCTGCATTCGGAGTCGGATGGAGCGAGCGGATCACCGCGCTCCGACAATGGAGCGACGAGGAAAGGAAGCATCTGATTCTGGCGATCTTCGCATCGCTCTTCTCGGCGCAGCTCGTCACCATGGTCGCCACGTCCGCCGGTGAACCGCCGCTCGCCCTGATCGTCGCGGCTCATCTGATCGTGATCTCCGGGATTTTCTTTTACGCCGTCCGATCCGGCTGGCAGCTCGCCCCCGTTCTGGTTGCGGTCACCTCGGGTATTGCGATGTTCCAGTACCGGGACGGTTACGTTCCTTCGGACTGGAATCAGGAAATGATCCTCGCGCTCGCCCTCTATCTCCCGTTCATCATCTACCCATTCGTTCTCGGCCGGCGCGCACTCGGGTCGATCCAGCCGTACTTAGCGGCGATCGTCGCGAGCGCGGCGTTCTTCTGGTTCGCTCTCGTGAATCTGAAGGAGCATGGGTATGCGGACGTCATCGGAATCCTGCCGATCGCGCAGGCGGTGCTACTGTCGTCGTTCCTTCTGCAACTTCGCCGAATCGAGCCTCCCGCGGAGCGAAACCTCGATCGGCTCGCACTGGTCGCCGGCGTCGCACTCGCATTCGTCACCGTGGCGATTCCCCTTCAGCTCGAGAACGAATGGATCACGATCGCGTGGGCGCTCGAAGCGGCCGCTCTCGTCTGGCTCTTCCCCCGAGTTCCGCATCGCGGACTTCTGATGTGGGCCGCTGCGCTGGTCGCAATCGTTTTCGTCCGCCTCTCGCTCAATCCGGCAGTGCTCAGCTACCACCCGCGAAGCGATACGCCGATATTCAACTGGCACCTCTACACCTATCTGACGTGCGCGCTCGCATTCTTCGCCGTCGTCCGGCTTCTGAAGGACGACAGCGTTCTCGCCCGGCGACTCCGGGCAGGGGCGGCCGCGGGAGGAACGATCCTTCTCTTTCTCCTGCTCAACATCGAGATCGCCGACTTTTTCTCGAAAGGTCCGACGATTACCTTCAACTTCTCGGCAGGTCTCGCCCAGAACCTGACCTACACGCTCGGGTGGGCGGTTTTTGCGATCGCGCTCCTCGTCGCCGGGCTGGTTCTTCGAAGCCGGCCTGCGCGAATCGCGGCGATCGGACTACTCACGCTCTCGGTATTCAAGGGATTTCTCTCGGACGTGATGCAGCTCGGCGGACTCTACCGGGTTGCCTCCCTCGTCGGCCTCGCCATCGCTCTCGCGATGGTCGCGGTGCTTCTTCAGAAATTCATTCTCTCGAAGCGAGAGGATGCTCCACGCCCCACCCCGGAGGCCGCGGTTTGACCAGACTCGCAATTCCGCTCCTTCTCGTCGCACAGATCGCATCGGGAGCCGAGATGGAGCGGACAATCGAGCCGCAGGCTCCCGGTCCCAACCGCATCGAGGTCGACGCGCCGCTGCTCGAAGACGCTCAACCTCTTCGCTACTCCGGAAATCGCTTCATCAGCGGGCTCGGAGACCTTCGGATCAGGGACCGCAACGGCGCGGAGATCCCGTACATCCTCGTCGCCCCGCGCTCGGCTCCCACATGGTTGCGAGCGAGCGTCCTCCCGATTCGTGCGACGAAGAAGACGAGCGGCTTCGAAGCAGACCTCGGTGCCCCCCATTCAGTCGACGCGATTCGCCTTCCCGATCTTCGCGCACCTTTTCTCAAACGCTTCCGTCTCGAAGGAAGCGGCGACCGGCAGCGCTGGACGCAACTGGTCTCCGAGGGGACGCTGTTCGACCTCCCAGCCGAATCGATGGTGCTGCGGGAGGCCGAGTTCGAGCCGGGTGAGTACCGGTATCTCAGACTCACCTGGGATGACCGCACCAGCGGCGTCATGCCCCTCCCCGATCGCGTCGAGGTCCGCCGCGCGTCGATCGGGAATCAGACCCATTCGCTCCTTCCGGCAGAAGTGACTCGACGCACCAGCGAGCCCGGCGCCAGCAGGTTCCACATCCGGCTGCCCGGCTCGAATCTTCCGCTGCGTGCAATCCGGATCCGAACCCGTGAAGAGACTCTCTCCCGACGTGCATCCGTCTTCGAGTCCCGTCTCATCGGCGCCGAAGCGACGCCCGTGTCGATTGGAAGCGCCACACTCCGGAAGATTCAGCAGGACGAGGGAACCGCGGAGGGCACGCGGATTCCGGTCGAGCCACCCATCGGACCGGATCTCGAGCTCGTCGTCGACGACGGTGACAATCCGCCTCTCGATCTGGAGGCGGTCGAGCTCGAGCTTCCCCCGCTCCCGTGGATCTATTTCGAGGCTCCGTCGGCCGAGCCGCTCATCGCGGTCTGGGGACGTCGCTCGCTCGAGGCTCCGGAGTACGATCTCGCCGCGCGCAGGGAGAATCTCGACCTCGACCGCGTACCCGTCGCCTCCTGGGGACCCGCCATGGAATCGGACGCTGGCGATGCGTCCCCGCCTCGGCCGGTCACCTTCGACGGAGCACCGGTCGAGAGGTCGCAATTCCGCTGGATGAAGCCGGTTCCTCCCTCGGAACCGGGTCTGACATCGCTCCTCATCGATGAAGACGTTCAGGCGCACTCTCGCGATCTCGCCGACGTGCGGATTGTCGGAGACGACGACCGGCAGATCCCCTATCTCGTCGAGCGTCGGGACGAACCGATGGAGATCCCGCTACGTCTCGGCCCGAGAACCGACGAGGGTGAGGGATGGTCGGGCTACACGCTCGAGCTCCCATGGCCGACGACGCCGCCGGGTACGAAGCTCGTTGTGCGGACCGGCGAGCGGGTGTTCGACCGGAACGTACGGATCGTCACGGCCGGCGACGGTTCCCGGCTCGACGGAAGGACGCTCGACGAGACCCGGTGGGCCGGCACCGTGCCGGAGCGGGAGGCGCCGCCTCTCGTCCTTCAACCCTATCTGCACGGCTCGGACGTGGTCCGCCTTCTGATCGACGAAGGGGACAACGCGCCGCTCGAGCTGAGCGGTGTCAGCCTCCTGATCCCATCCGTGCGATTCCGGTTCATCCGCGGGGTCGAGCATGATGACCTCGAGCTTCTCTACGGCGCGCCTTCGCTCAGGAAGCCCCGTTACGACATCGGACTGATCGCACCGAGGCTCTTCGGCGAGCCGGCCAACGAGATCGCGCCCGGCGAGGAAGTCGCGCTGCGCGAAGATGCCTCGGAAGCCTCCGCGCTCCGCTGGTTCTGGATCGTGATCGTCGTCGCCACCGTCGCGCTCCTGCTCGTCATCGCGCGTCTTCTGAAGCCGGGCCATCTGTAGAGATCAGGATTCAGGGATCAGGATTCGGGGATCAGGATTCAGGAGCCAGGGATCAGGGATCAGGAGCCAGGGATCAGGGATCAGGGATCAGGAGCCAGGGATCAGGGATCAGGGATCAGGAGCCAGGGATCAGGGATCAGGGATCAGGAGCCAGGGTGGAAGAGTGAAGCACTCGTCATCCTGAGCCGCCGAAGGACGGCGAAGGATCTGGGGGCCGGTCGTGAATTGACGTGATGCCCTTTCCGCGTCGAATCAGTCCCGAGCCTCCGACCAGATCCTTCGCCGTCATTCGGCGGCTCAGGATGAAACGACCACGAAATTGCTGGACTTCGACCCTCTTGCAGCGCTTCGCTTGGACTGATGTCCCAACCTGCGAGGTCCCTCGCTTGCCCGCCCGACCTCCCGCTCGGGATGACGTCGGTTTGAGTACGTGAGTGCGCTTGTTTCTGCACTCACGGGTTTCATTTCCGCTTCACCGGCGCAACGCGCCGGTCTACTCGCTTCTAGATGACGAGTGTTGAAATCGCGCGAGAACAAGAGACCAGGCATTCGTGCAGAATGTCCAGCATCACCGGGAGGGCGAGGCGCCTGCCGGTGAAATGTTGGATCGCCCAAGCTCGTCCCGCGTCCCACGCCCCGCGTCCCGCATTTCTTCACTCTTCACTCTTCACTCTTCACTCTTCCTCCTCCGGGCGCCACCGAACGCGATAGACCGGCTCGGGCCGGAGCTCTTCCATCAGCGCATCCCGGATCTCCTCGCTCTGCGGAACGGAGTGAACCCAACGAGGCTGCTCGAGAAACGCGGCGAGCGGGTCCTCTTCCGATTCGTCCTCGTCCCTCGCCTCGTCCTCCTCGGCCATGCGCAGAAACACAGTGAGCGGGTCGGGGGTGATCCACCGACCCTCGAGCGCGGCGAACGCTTCCCACAGACCAACCCGAGGAACGACGAACGAACCGTCATCCTGCTCTTCGACTCCCTCGTGGAGCAGAACGTCCCCGTCGACACTGATCCGGAGTGACGCCGGCAATGGATCGTAGACGAGCTGAGAGACGCGCTGGAGCGAGAGAGATTCGTCCTCGCTCACGCTGAAGAGCCCAATCAGCTCGTCCAGCTCGATCTCGAACTCGTCGAGCAGAATCCTTTCGGTCTCGGTCAGGATGGCGTCGATTGCGAACATCGCCGAGACGACGTCGCGCGTCCTGTGCGGATGCGCTTCGATGTATTCGTAAATTCTCGCAACCGCGCCGTAATAACGGCTCACGCTCTGAAGCCAGACGGTCATCCTCCGTTCCAGCGCCCGCTGCTGCTCGACGGACGCCCCGTTCGAGGTACCGGGATAGATCGAGATCTCGCGCCAGTCCTCACCGCCCGTCACGAAGACGGAGATCGATGTATCGCCGAAAAAGAGACCGATCTCCCGCGGATCGAGTACCGCCGAGTGCTGCACCTTCGTCAGCACGCCTTCGGTGCGCGTCCACGTTCTCTGCTCGCGGTAGGGGTTCACGGCGGCAAACCTCCGGCTCCACTGATCAGTCTCGTCGGCAAGTGCGTTCGCGAGCGCCGTCGTCGACGCGGCAGCCGCGGGCCTCGTCTCCGGATCGACCGGCTCGATCTCGACCGTGACGCTCACCCGCGCCTCCTCGTCCGAGAGCATCTCGATATCGATCGACTCGGTGAGCGGATCGGTAACGCAGGCATTCAATCCGATAAGGAGGATCAGTGCGAAGAATTGCAGCGGGTGGCGGAAGCGGATTCGAGATGTTTTCATCGGGTCGATTCGTACGACGAATCGGAAGGCTCGCAGGACACGTCGAGCTCGTTGCGGGATCATAAGGGATTGCATCCCTCTGCGCAGCGGGATTACTTCCGCAATAACGAATCCCGACCGGTCGTTGCCAATCTCTGGGCATGATCCGGATCCTCTACATCTTCATGGGGACAGTGAGCGTCGGGCTCGGAATCGCCGGTATCCTGCTTCCCCTCCTCCCGGCGACACCCTTCATGCTGCTCGCCGCCTGGTGCTACACCCGAAGCTCCCCGCGCCTGAGACGCTGGCTCGTCAATCACCCGGTCCTCGGTGCGCCGATACGCGATTTCCGGGACAACCGTCCGCTCCCACGCGGCAGACTGATCTCGATTCTCGCCATCCTCTGGACCTCGATCGGCGTCTCCGTTCTGATCGTCGACCCTCTGCTGATCAAACTCCTCCTCCCGGCGATCGCCGCCAGTGTGACGGCGTGGCTGCTGGTCCGGCAGACCCGTCTCGCCAGAACCCCGTCCCCTCCAGGCCGATTGGCCAACTGACCGTCCGATTTTCAAACGGTGGTCTGGAATTTCGACTCGCTCCCTGACCCCTGATCCGATTCAAGCTTCTGATTAAGAAGTATTTACGTTCATACCAGGATCGGAGCGATTCTTGGAACTGGTACCGGCAACACCGAACGGAAAAGGAACGAACCGCTCGACGAATCAGAAAAAAGGGAGAACAGGAAAATGGCGACTAAAGACATCACGCTGGTATGTACCGACACGAAGCGAGCACTCATCGACTGGTCGCGAGCGAGCTCCGACGATTCGAAAGTCGTCTCCGCCTGGAACATGGAGCTCTGCAAGGAAGCGATCACAATGGCCGACAGCCTCGACATCAACCTCAAGCGGGTGATCTTCGACAAGACCGTCGAGGCGGACGAGTTCCTCGAGGTCATCGCCTGGCTCGGCCCGGATTTTCTCGGCGACCTCGTCATGATCAACTCGCGCGACTCCGGTTACATGAGCGCCTCCTCGCCCATGGGTGGACGCGTCATCTACCGTCTCGAGAAACACGACGTCGACTTTTATCTCGAAGCGCTCGGAATCGAATCGTCCGAACCTTCGATGGAAACCATAGTGCCCGTCAAACTCCGCCTCGTCGGCTGAGTTTTCCGCATCTCCTGTCGAACGAAGGCGCCGCGAAAGCGGCGCCTTTTCGTCTTTCGGAGGGGCGACAGATGTCGAGGCTTCGGGCTGATCTCTCGCGTTCGACTCAGACCGCCCGGCTTCGGTCGGATCTCAAGAGGATCACCAGCAAACCACCTGTCGCCGCGACCGAAACGAGCCGCAACACCGGAACCGCCTCCGCCAACGGCCCCACCGACAGCCTGCTCACGCTCTCGAACGTCTCCATTCCGAACCGCGGTTCCGGTCCCCAGCGGAAGAGAAAACTCCGCAGCTCAGGACTGCTCAACCCGCCGTAATCCCGCAGCAACGCTCCCTCCGTGATCACGACGTCCCACACGAGGAACCACATTGCGAAGCCCGTCGCGACGAACCGTCCGCCCCGCTCCAGAACGAAGCCTGCAACCACCGGGAACAGCAGCGGCGCGAGCACGAACCAGTACCACCCCTCCTTCCCCGCGAGCGGCATCGCCAGCCCGAGCGCTCTGGCATCGGCGATGTGGGCGAGGGCATGCACGCACTGGCTTGCGGCGAACAGAACCAGCGTCACCGCGCTGACCGCAAACCAGTAGCGATCATCACGCTCCATTCGCCGGCGAATGAGCAGCAGCGCGATGAGCAGCAGCGGCGGCAACACATAGAGCCCCATTCCGGCAACCGTGAGCGCGTTGTTGTGCTGACCGCTCATCCAGATGCCGCTCGCGATCGTGACCTTCACCATCCCGGCATAGTCGATGTCGACGCTCTCCGCGGTCTTCTCGACGGGGTTGAAGACCGCGAGCCCGAGCGAGGTACCGGTGCGATGTCCGAGCTCGGAGATGGTCGAGAGCCCGCTCAGCGCGCAGAGAACCAGAACCGTCGCCATTCGCCCCTGGCCCGGCTTCCGGCGCCACCAGACGAGCGGAATCAGCACCGCCATCGGCCACGTGTAAAGTTTGACCGCGATCGCCCCGGCCCATGCGAGCCCCTCCGCGAGGATCGCCCACCACCGCTCCGAGCCGCGAATCGTCAGCGCAAGCGCCGCCGCGGCGAGGAAACATGCGAGAGCATCGTTTCCGGCCCGCGCCACCAGCGTCTGCCACGTCGGAATGAAAAGGAGGATCGACGCGGCGACCAGCCCCGCCATCCCTCGCAGCATCCATCCGATCAGCCCGGTGACCGCGATCGTCGCAACCGCCAGCGCTCCCGAGAGAAGGCGAAGCGCTCTCAGCTCACCCCTGGGAGTCAGATCCGGGACGAGCTCGCGGACCGACGCGGCGAGAGTGTACCAGGGAGAAGGCTGCTGGGCCTCGTAGTTCGGGAGGACGTAAGTCCGCCGCTCGGCTTCGGTCAGCCGGCGCGGCGGCGGAAGCTGATAATCGCCAGCGACGAGCTCCGGCCACCCGGCTCCAGCGCGCGCGAAATCCGGCATCCACCCCGGCTCCCGCGCAAGGCTCTTCTGCAGATAGAGCGGAATCGAGAGCTCGTCGGGAGTCGGGTTCCGCCCCTCCTCGGCGACGAACGCGACGCGCGCCACGTGATAGATCTCGTCGAGTCCGGCGTAGGGAGGGAGCGCCGCGAGCTGCATCATGATCCGCGAAGCAGCGGCGAGGATGAGCAGGCCGAATGCGACCCGTTCCATTCGCGACATGGTGCCGGATCGTATCACCCGGTACGATGATGCTGTTCGATGTCCGGAAATGAAAACGGCGCCGGGAACGATGAGTACCCGGCGCCGTGAATGATTTCGGACTGGTAGGCTCTAGCGGACTCGAACCGCTGACCTCCACCGTGTCAAGGTGGCGCTCTAACCAGCTGAGCTAAGAGCCTGTGTCGGACCCGCTGTTTTTCGCGGAACGCTTCCCGTTAAGCCCTCGCGGAGAGTCGAAATTCCCCGCGCACGATGGAAGCGGATGGTAGGCGCTGCCGGACTCGAACCGGCGACCCCCACCGTGTGAAGGTGGTGCTCTAACCAACTGAGCTAAGCGCCTGAAAGCTGCTCCGCTCGCATCTTAACTCAACCGGAACCCGGGCGCATTTCCAGGGAAGGTTGGAGGTTTGAGGTCTGAGGTTCGAGGGACGAGGCTCAGGCAGCTCGCTCTTCGTGATCGATTTGATCGCGCGAGGACGCGCGGTTCCTGAGGCCAACCTCAAACCTCCAGCCTCGAACCTCCAACCTTCGAGCGTCGCGATGGGGGTCGTCGCGCAAGCTCGCGACAGGGCTGAGAAACCTACGACGATTCCTACGTGCCTCAGCGTCGGGATCCTGCGATCCCGTAACTGCGCTGATCCCTGATCCCTGATCCCTAAGCCCTAGAACCTGATCGAAATACCCCCGGAGAGGAGCAAGGGATTGATGTTGATCTCGTCGGTCGTCGTACCGCTGCCGAAGATCACATTCGCGGACGATTCGAGCGGAACGTACTTCGCGTCGATGTTGAGCCCGAAGGTATTCCCGAACCAGTAATTGAGTCCGATGTTCGCGGCGAACCCGGCATCCTCGTCGATCGCGATCCGGTCGAAACCCGCCTGGTCGACATTGTCGCCCTCGACGTCGTCCACCAGTACGTACGCGACGCCGCCGCCGATGTAGAGATCGAACGGTCCGTCCGGATTGAAGTGATACTGCAGCACTGCGGTCACCGGGATGACCTCGACGTCGGTCGTATTGATGAAGGTTCCCGACTGATCATTGGTCTCCGTGGTGATGACATCGGGCTCGATGAGCGAGAGTCCGATCTCGGTCGAGAAGCGGGAACCGAGATAGAAATTGACCGCAACTCCATAACCGGTGTCGTCCTCGAGCTCGAGTCGGACATCGTTTCGATCGGACGAGCCCTCGATTTCCTCGTGGGTGTCGGTGTCGAGCCAGGTGAAGCGGGGGATCAGCTCGACCTGGCCGTAGGCTGGGATCGCCGAGGCGATCAGGCCGAGAACCATCAACGGAATCAATGTGCGTTTCATGAGTCGTATCCTCCGCCGCCTCGGGAGTGCAAAATAACCGCCCGGAAGCCCTGGTGACCCAGGTCACGGAGAAATCCCCGCCCTGTGAAATAATCAATGCCTTTCCGCTCATACGGAAAACGGAGGCTCTCATGAAACGGACCCGCCTGCTGGCATTCGCGATCGTCACCGTTCTGATGGCAGGAACTGCCGTCGCCGGCTCCTTCATCGTTCCCCCTGACGAGATTCTCGTCGACCGCGCTCGTGTAATCGCGTCCGGCGTCATCGTCGACAGCTGGTCTCAGTACGATTCCGACGGCAGTATCGAAACGATCTACCGCCTCGCGGTCGACGAGATCCTCAAGGGCTCGACCGATCCCATGATCGAATTCCGCGAGCACGGCGGCGTGATCGGCAACCGGTGGGAGGCAAACAGCGCGATGCCCGTCTACGAGCGGGGCAACCGCTATCTGATCATGTTCGATCGCTTCCGCGACGGACGGCTGACGACGCTCGATTTCGTCCTCGGAAAGTTCGAGTTCCGCGACGTCGATGGCGCCCGTCTCCTCGTCCGCCAGGCCGCGGAGATTGAAGGATGGGATTCCTCGGGAACCGTCCATCGGGAACCGGCACGACACGCGGACCGATTTCTTCGGATGGTGCGTGAACGGGTGGCCGCCGGTCCTTCAGGGGAGCTTTCGGCGGATGCAACGATCGCACCGTCTCCGATGGCGAATGACCTCGACACGGTCTCCGCGGCGCAAATCGGCTCGGGCGCCTGGAGCTCCGGCTCGATCGTGAACTACACGGTGAGCGGAACGCCCGCTTCCGGCGACGACATGCTTGAATTCGACGGCGAGGACCGCATCATCGTCGACGATCCGCATGGTGAGATCACTGGCTCTTTCCCCCAATCGAGCACACTCGCCACCGCCTTCTTCGGCGGCTTCATCGAGGCAGATCGCATTGACATCAGCGGCTCCGACATCGTGGTAAACGACGGGGTCAGCTCCTCGACGATCAACCAGAACGTCTACAACACGATGATGACCCACGAGATGGGCCACACGCTCGGCTTCCGCCACTCGAACCAGAACAAGTTCAATGAACCGAACAGCGCGTGCGACCCCGGAGCGCCGTGCACGACCGACGCCGTGATGAATTCATCGGTCAGCGGCGCATTCAATGGCAACCTCCAGCCGTACGATTCCAACGCGCTGAGCGCAAACTACGCAACGCTCTCCTCGTTCGAGCCTGACTATCTGACGCATACAGTGAGCAGCGGCAACGAGATCCCGTTCCACCGCGGCGGAGGCACCACGACATGGTTCATCTCCGCCCCCGCGAGCTGTACCGGGCCGACCATTACCGCGCAGCCCACAGCCAATCCGACCACGATCACCGCCGGAGAGTCTTCGACACTCTCCATCTCCGCAACGGACTTCACGAGCATCGCATGGTTCCGCACGGGATCGTCGACTTCGATCGGAAGCGGTACGTCCATCACCGTGAGCCCGACGGCGACGTCCTCCTACTTCGCACGCGTGACCAATGCCTGCACTTCGATCGACAGCAACTCCGTCACCGTCACGGTCGTCGAGGGCTGCACGAACGTCGCGATCTCGACGCAGCCGGCGAGCCGGACGATCGAGTACGGCACCACGACCTTCCTCTCGGTCAGCGCGACCGGTACCTCCCCGACCTACCAGTGGTTCGTGGGTAATTCGGGAGATACCTCGAATCCGATTGCAGGCGCGACCAGCTCTGAGATCAGCGTCAGACCATTGACGACTACCAGTTACTGGGTCCGGGTATCCAACAGCTGTCCGAGCTCGGAAAACAGCACGACGGCGACCGTCACGGTACTCGACTGCCAGCCAGCGAGAATCACGAGCCAGCCACCCGACCAGACCGTTGAGAGCGGTCAGCGGGCCACGCTGAGCGTGAGCGTTTCCGGCTCCTCAACATTTACGTTTCGATGGTATCAGGGGAACGCGCCGGACACCTCGAACCTCGTCTCGAGCTCCCAATCGTTCCTCACACCGCCGCTGACCCAGCAGACCACCTACTGGGTCCGGGTGAGCAACGACTGCGGAACCGACGACAGCGGGACCGTGACCATCAACATCGTCGCCGCCTGCGAGGCCCCGGTCATCACGCAGCAGCCGCAGAGCACTTCCGTCCAGGCGGGCGGCTCCGCAACGCTCTCCGTCATGGCAACCGGGACGGCTCTGCAATATCAGTGGCTCGAGGTCAGTGGCACTACGCAGACCCCGATCTCCGGCGCCACCGGAGCAACCTTCACCACACCCGCGTTGACCTCCACGAAGAGTTATGCCGTCAGAGTCTCGAACAGTTGTGGAACCCGGACGAGCAACACCGTCACGGTCACCGTGACTCAGTGCCAGCGTCCGATGATCACGAAGCAGCCTCAGGACATCACGATCCCGAGGGGCGCTGGATTCACCCTGACCGTGGAGGCGACAGGTGAAGGGTTCCTCCAGTACCAGTGGTTCGTTGGCCAGTCGGGTGACACCTCGAGACCGATCTCGGGCGGCGTCGGGCCGGGCCTCTTCATCGGTACGCTCGACAAGACGACGAGCTACTGGGTTCAGGTGACCAACGGCTGCGGCTCGACCAATAGCGCGACGGCCACCGTCAGTATCAGCCCGCGGCGTCGCGCCACGCTTCACCGGTAGTCGAAGAAACGGTTGCCGGTGGCCGGTGGCCGGTTGTCGGTGGCCGGTTGCCGGTGGCCGGTGGCCGGTTGCCGGTTGCCGGCCACTCGTCCAGGTTGATTGTTACCACCCTGACGGACCAGACGCCGGAGCGTAGCCTCGACAAACCCCTCTCCCCGCCCCGTCGTCCCGAGCGGGCGGCGAGCTTGCGGATCGTTTTGATTCGGCGTACCTGCGGGCGGGCAGGCGAGGAGCCTGCCCTGAGGGGTGAGGGGCGGGGGGAACCGAAGGGACCTCCAGAGCGAGTACAGTGAATCCAAATGCAGCGCCGGAGGCGCGGCATAAAGTAGCGCGGGGTGGAGCGGCCGAAGGCCGCGGAACCCCGGGTCATGAGGGCAACCAGATCTCGAGCCCCGGAGGGGCGACAGATGCGTCGTCGCCGAGGCTGACGGCTTCTGAAATCTGTCGCCCCTCCGGGGCTCCGTAGACGTGGCGTGACGTTAACCCGGGGTTGCGGTCGGCGCCTGGAGGCGCCTCCCTTCACCCCGCGCTACTTTCTGAGCGCCCCTGCCGGGGCGCAACGATCTTCAGATTGTTGATCCCGGCGTGACCTTAATCCCGTGCTTGCGGCCGGCGCCTGGCGGCGCCTCCCTTAACCTCCCCCCACCGGGGGCGCACCGGTGCAGTCCCCGGAGACTCGCCACTTCGCTTTGTCTGACTCCTCCAACCTCCAACCTCCAACTTCCAACCTGCGGCTTCCAGCCCCATGAAATAAGTTACCCCTCCCGCGCGTCCCTTCCACACGGGAGGAAGCCATCAGAATCGGAAAACTCACTGCAACGCTGATCGTGGCCGTCGTTGCCGGTCACGCATCCGCGGCCTCGTACGTCGTTACTCCGGACGAATACCTGATCGACAGGGCCAGCTCGATCGTCTCCGGCACGGTGATCGACCGCTGGTCCCGGGTTGCGGAAAACGGAAGGATCGAAACCGTCTATCGCGTACTCGTCTCCGAAACATTGAAAGGAGATCCGTACGGCACGATCGAGCTCCGTGAGTGGGGCGGCGTCATCGGAGACCGGTGGGAAGCTTCGAGTGCGGCGAGGGTCTATGAGCCGGGCCGGCGATACCTGATCTTTCTCGACCGCTTCGCCGACGGTCGATTCACCACTCTGAGCTCGAGCCGCGGGCGTTTCGAGTACCAGGAAGGTCACGCGAGTGCATTGTCCGATCCCGAGAGCGTGTCCCTCCTTGAAGGTGGAGCCAGCGAGACGAGACCACGAGGGGCCGAAGAGCTCGAGCGGCTCGTCCGGCGACGATTGAGCGAGTACCGTGGGATGCGTCAGTCCTCATCGCTCGCCAAAGCATCCGGACTCGGTTCGCTGAACGTGGAGGAGGCACTCGACATTGCGCTCGCTGCCTGGAACGGACCGCTCGTCCGCTATTCCGCGCCGCGGACACCGGCGACCTCGAACACCCGCGATCCCTTCGACGGTGAGGACAGGATCATCCTCGGCGATCCGCACGACGATCTGCCCGGTACGTTCACCGGCACCGGCCTCGTCGCGGTCGCGTTTACCGGAGGGCGGGTCCTCGGGGGACGGCTCATCATCGAGGGCTGCGACGTCATCGTCCAGAACGGTGTCACGCATGAGAATCTGAAGCAGACGAGCTTCAACACCATGATCGTGCACGAGCTCGGCCACTCCCTCGGATTCCGTCACTCGAATACCGATCGCTTCGGCGACCCGCCCTGCGAGACCGGAGCTCCCTGCAGCAACATCGCCCTGATGACCTCGCTGCTACTCGGAAGCCTGAACGGAGTGCTCCAGGCGTGGGATCTCGATGCACTCGGCAACAATTACGCGCATTCAGGCATCGTTCATCCCGAGTACCTCATGTATCGGACGGAAGGGGACGGAACCTACCTGATGCATCGGGAAAATCCCGAGGCTGTCTGGCTCGTCGCCGCCTGCAATTCACCCGAGGTGGCGAAGCCCTCTTCGAGCTCGCTGCGCCTGACTCCCGGAGACTCCGCGACGCTCGCGGTGGAGGAACGTGCCGGCGAATCAGTCGTCTGGCTCGCATCCACAGCGAATGAGAGCGAGCTCGAAGAGATCGGCCACGGCGCACGGGTCATCGTGACGCCCTCAGTGACGACGACATACACCGCGCATGTTTCGAACGGGTGCGGAGCAACCGAGAGCGAGAGCCTGACGATCGAGGTGGCTTCGCGGTGGAGACCCGTGAATCGCCGCTGAACGGCTTGTCGATCCGTTCGGCGCGGCGCGGGAACGCGAATTCGACATCTGACGCCCCTCCGGGGCTCTTCAATTTTCTCGTGCACCGTGGCCCGGGGTTCCGCGGCTTCGCCGCTCCACCCCGCGCTACTTTCTGACCGCCCCTCCGGGGCTGGAGGCATGGCCGTGAGTCAACATGAACAGCGTCTCGAGGGTTGATTCACGATCCCCCGCCCAGATTCTTCGCCCGTGCTTTCGGCCGGGCTCAGAATGACGTGGCGCTGCTCTCGCCGCATACCAACACTCGTCATCCTGAGCCGCCGGAGGACGGCGAAGGATCTGGGAGAAGGTCGTGAAGCAACGGGACCATCGTCTCGAGCGTTGACTCACGATCCCCCCCGGATTCTTCACCCGTGCTGCGCCGGGCTCAGAATGACTCGGGTCATAACTGGCAACCGGCAACCGGCAACTGACAACCGTCTTCCCCGGCGAGGAAGTTGCACCGGGCTCGGGAGATTCGAGCGAGTCACGCGAACCCTCCATGACCAACTATCTGATCAGACGGCTTCTGCAGATCCTTCCGATCACTCTGGGTATCGTCACGCTCATCTTCCTCCTGATCCATCTCATTCCGGGCGATCCCGCAATCCAGATCGCCGGCGATGGGGCCAATCCGGCGCAGGTCGCCCAGGTGCGTGAACGGCTCGGACTCAACAAACCTCTCCTCCAGCAATACCTCGACTTCGTCGGGGGACTCGTCAAAGCGGATCTCGGGAGGTCGTTCGTCACCAACGAGCCGGTCACCGAGGAGATCGTGGATCGCTATCCGGCGACGATCGAGCTGGCGCTCGGCAGCATGCTGATCGCGCTTCTCGTCGCGTTTCCGCTCGGGATGCTCTCGGGCATCAAGCGCAACTCGATTTTCGATAACGTCGCACGCGTGTTCGCTCTGATCGGCGTCTCAATGCCCAACTTCTGGCTCGGTCCTCTGCTCATCATGATCTTCGCCGTCTACCTCGGCTGGCTTCCCGTCTCCGGAAGAGACGGCATCGAGAACATGATCCTCCCGTCCCTGACGATGGGTCTTTCTCTCTCCGCCATCCTCACCCGGATGATCCGGATCAGCATTTCCGAGGAGCTCGGCCAGCTCTACGTACTGACGGCTCTGGCGAAGGGAGTGAGCCGGACCAAAGCGATCTTCAAGCACGCGCTCCGCAACGCGCTGATTCCGGTCGTTACGATCGTCGGCCTCCAGTTCGGCGCGCTGCTGACCGGAGCGATCATCACCGAGCAGATCTTCGCCTACCCGGGCCTGGGCCGATTGCTGATCCAGTCGATCACGAGCCGTGACTATCCGATGGTGCAGGGGGTGATTCTCGTCATCGCGCTGACCTACATCGTGGTCAATCTCATCACCGATCTCTTTTACGCCTTCATCGACCCGAGGATCTCGTACGAATGAGAATGCGAAGGATCAGGGAGGCGTTCCGCAACAACTTCGCGCTCAAAGTCGGCGTGGCCGCGACCCTGCTGGTCATTCTGATGGCACTGCTGGCGCCGGTAGTCGCTCCGCACCATCCCTCGATGCAATACGACGGGGCAATTCTCGAGAAACCATCCGGCGAGTATCTGCTCGGAACCGACGAGCTCGGGCGCGATGTTCTCTCGAGGATTCTCTACGGAGCACGAGTCTCCCTCCGGGTCGGCTTCAGCGTCGTCCTGATCGCATCGAGCATCGGCATTCTCCTCGGTGCGATGTCGGGGTACTTTGGAGGGATTCTCGACACGATCATCATGCGGATCAGCGACATCCTTCTCGCGTTCCCGGGGATTCTTCTGGCGATCGCGCTCGTGGCCGTCCTCGGGCCGAGCCTCAACAACGTCGTTTTCGCTCTTTCGATCGTCGGATGGGTCGGTTATGCGCGGCTCGTGCGCGGGCAGGTGCTGAAGGTCCGTGAAATGGAGTTCGTCACGGCCGCGGAAGCGCTCGGCGCGCGATCACCTCGTGTCATTCTGTGGCATGTCCTGCCGAACGTCATCAACCCGGTGATCGTCATGGCGACGCTCGGTCTGGCCGGCGCGATCCTCGCCGAGGCGGCGCTGTCGTTTCTCGGGCTGGGGGTCCAGCCGCCGACGCCGTCGTGGGGATCGATGCTCGATTCCGGCCGCCAGTACATCGGCGCTGCCAACCATCTGACGATCTTCCCCGGCGTCGCGATCATGATCGCCGTCATGGGGCTGAACTTCCTCGGAGACGGAATGATCGACGCCTTCGATCCGAAGTACCGGAAAACCGTCAAGGAGTAGCAGGCGACGCCCTGGAGGGTCGCCTGCGGTCTGTCGCCCGCTGAAGCGGGCTCCATTGAGGGGCCCCGCGTTTCTGTCCCCCGGCTGAAGCCGGGGGCTAGGTTCTGTCGCCGCCTTCGGCGGCTTAGTCGCTTCGTTCGAATTCAGCGAGTCCGAGGCGCTCCCTCCGTCGTGTTTGATTCTGTCGCCCGCTGAAGCGCGGGCTTGTAAATAATTCATCCTGGAAGCTTTGAGTTCGCGTGATGTCCGGCTTTCAGCCCGCTTCAGCGGGCGGCAGAACGCCGAACATTCGAAAAAAGCGGCAAGACTCGCGGGCTCACCATCTCCGGCAGCCCGCGCCAGCGGGCGACAGACCTTAGCCCCCGGCTTCAGCCGGGGGACAGAGTCGGATTTCTATAAATGTCGAGCCCGCTTCAGCGAGCGACAGAATCGAACAGCCGGGTTAACATCCGCCACCAGCATGCGCGCACTCGTATCAGGAGCGCTTCATCGCGCTCGACAGGGAGCCGGCCGCGCCCGGGCGATCTTCCGGGAGCTCGTCCGCATCGCGCGTGTCGTCGCGAGAATCCTCTCGCAGCTCGCGACCACAGCCTGGCGGACAGTGTCCAGTCGATGGCGCCGCCGTCCCGAACCTCCTTTCCGGATCGGCGTCGACGTCAGTCCCTACTACGAACCGCTGACCGGGGTCGGCTGGTACCTGCACGAAATCCTCACCGAGCTCTCGGCTCGCCCCGACGTCGACATCATCGCCTACGGCGAAGCCGCCGTGACGGACGGATCTCCCGGCCTGCAGGTCGAGCTGCCCACCGGAATCCCGCTTCATCAGTTCGATCTGCGCGGAATGCAGCTCCCATGGCTCGCCGGAAGAATAGCCGCCGCTTCGCAGCGGCTTCTCGTCTACGCGGACGGTTGCGACGTTCTGTGGGGTCCGAACTACTTTCTACCGCGGCGGCTCGAACGAAGCGGCAAGCCGGAAGTGTTCACGATTCACGATCTGACGTGGAAGCGATTCCCTGAGCTTCTGCAGAAAGAGACACTCGAAGCGCTCGAGAAGAAAATGCAGCGGACGATTCACGACGCGGCTGCGCTCATCACGGTGTCGGAGGCGACGAGACACGATGTGCTCGAGAATTTCGACCTCGCTCCATCTAGGGCGCATACGGTCCTTTCCGGCATCCGGCGATTCGATTCGTCACCGGATACTTCTCGCACGCAACGCCCCTACATCCTCTTCGTCAGCACGATCGAGCCCCGAAAGAACCTCGACGTCCTGATCGACGCGTACGAGCTGCTTCGATCGCGCGGCGAATACCAGGGTCGTCTCCTCGTCGCCGGTCGCGTCGGCTGGAAGAGCGAAGAAACGATTCGAAGGCTCCGGACGAGCCGCTGGTCAGCCGACATCACCCACCTCGATTACGTCACCCGCCCTGAGCTCGCCAGACTCTACTCGGGTGCCGACGTCTTCGTTCTGCCTTCGCGTTACGAGGGTTTCGGGCTTCCGATTCTCGAGGCCATGTCTTTCGACACGCCCGTGATCTGCGCGGACGTCTCGTCGATGCCGGAAGTCGGCGGCGATGCCGTTCTCTATTTTCAGCCTGACGACGCCGCTGAGCTCGCCCGGCGGATCCGGGAGATCGTGGACGATCCCCCCCTCCGCGCCGTACTCGTCGAGCGGGGGCGAAAGCGTGTGGCCGAGCTCACCTGGACGCGCGCGGCCGAGGAGACTCTGCGGGTGATGAAGAAAGCGGCGAGCAGATGAGCCGCGATCCGCGACTCATCGTCGACGGACGGCCGCTGGTCGGGAACCGGACCGGCATCGGCGTCCACGTCGCCGAGGTCCTGGCGCGGCTCGGGTTCGATCCGGCGCCGGTCGTCGCGGCACACGCGCCGATCGAGAATCTCTCGCGCCTCGAAGGCGTCGAGCTCCGCGTCGACCGATCACTCAACGGAATCACCTGGCAGCAGTTCCGCCTCCCCTCGGTCGCCAGGCGAGTCGGAGCCGGCGTCCTCTGGGGCCCTCACGGTACGATTCCATGGACGATCCGGATACCCGCCGTCGTCACGATTCACGACCTGACCTCGATCATGATGCCGCGCCTTCACTCGCTCAGGACAATTTTCTCGTTCAATCTCTTCATCGGACGAAGCCTGTCGATCGCGACGAAGATCGTCGCGGTGTCGCGGCATACCGCTGAAATGGTCGAGCGGGGCTTCGATGTCCCTCGCGCAAAGATCGAGATCGTTCCGAACGCAGCGTCGTCCTTCTTTTCTCCGGGACCGGCTGACGAGCTCCCCGTGGGGCTCGACCCCGGCTCCTACATCCTCTTCGCCGGAACGGTCGAGCCGCGGAAGGGTGTCGCCGATCTGCTCGACGCCTGGGAAGCGCTGAGCCGGCCACGTCCCCGTCTGGTCGTCGCCGGTGGACGCGGCTGGAAGCTCGATGCGCTCGAGCAGCGGATCGAATCGCTGGGGCCCGAGGTCGTTCGGACAGGACGCGTCACGGACGCGGCGCTCCGAAGCCTCTACAGAGGCGCGCTGGTCACAGTGTATCCCTCCCACTACGAAGGATTCGGGATCCCGGTGCTCGAGGCGATGCAGTGCGGCTCCCCGGTCATCACGACGACTGGCGGCGCTCTCCCCGACGTTGCCGGGGAGGCCGCGATCCTCGTCGAGCCCGGCCGGCCGGCGGAGCTGCTGAGCGCGATCCGTCGAGTCCTCGAGAGCCAGGATCTTCGGCATGATCTCGCCGCACGCGGACAGGAGCGATCCCGCCATTTTTCCTGGGACGCGAGCGCCGAATCCTACGCGACGATCTTTCGGGAAGCCGCACGGAGCAGAGGCTGATGGCGCGGATCGCGATCGACTGCCGCAAGATCGGCGACTTCGGGATCGGGGTCTGGATCAGATCGCTCCTCACGGGACTCGTGGAGATCGATTCTCCTCACCAGTTCCTCGTCCTCGGTCCCCATCATCTGAAAGACGACGTTCCCGGAGATTCGCGATTCGTCCACGTCCCGCTGGAGAGTCCTCACTATTCATTCCGTGAGCTCGTCGTCGTCGGGAGAACCGCGGAGAAGCACGGGGCCGGTCTCCTCCACTCGCCTCACTACGTCGTGCCGATGACACGTCTTCCCGTCGTCACGACGGTGCACGACCTGATTCATCTGCGCGTTCCCGGCCTCTCCATCCACGCCCGGACGTACGCTCGAGTCATGTTGCGCCGTGCGGTCCTCTCCTCGGAGAGGGTCCTCGTCCCGACCGAAGCCGTTGCGAACGAGATCGTCCGGCGCTGGCCGAAAGCGAGGAAACCGATCGTCACGGGATGCGGAATCGATCCCCTTCTCGAACGGACGGAAGCGGGTGAGCGGATTCCGGGTCTCCAGCCCCGCCGATACTTCCTCTATGTCGGCAACGACAAGCCCCACAAGAACGTACAGCGGCTGGTGGAGGCGTTCCGCCCGATTCACCGGCGCCATCCCGAGACTCTCCTCGTACTTGTCGGCGGCGACTTCAGGAGATTCGATGATCCCGGAATCGTTCATCCCGGTTTCGTCACACCCGGAACGCTTCGAACTCTCTACGAACAGGCGCTCGCGGTCGTTCAGCCTTCGCTGTTCGAAGGATTCGGACTTCCCGTTCTCGAGGCGATGTGGTTCGGGACGCCGGTCGCGATCGCCTCGATTCCTCCTCTTCTCGAGGTAGCCGGCGACGCAGGGCTGACGTTCGATCCCGAATCGGTCCGATCGATCGAGGACACCCTCGCGCAGCTCGTGAACTCTTCCGATCTGCGGCGCCACATGGCAGAGGCGTCGCGAAGCCAGGCCGCTCGCTACACCAGAGCTGGCCAGGCGTCGAAGGTCTCGGAAGCGTGGGGCGAGGTGCTTTCATAGGGATGTCGGGGTAGGGGCCGGGATTCTGTCGCCCGCTGAAGCGGGCTCGACGTTTGAGGGTGCCACGCGTTCCTGTCCCCCGGCTGAAGCCGGGGGCTATGATCTGGCGCCGCCTTTCGGCGGCTCCGTCAGCTGCGTCCGATTCGGAGCGCGTCGGAAACGATCAGCCGGTGTGTTCGATTCTGTCGCCCGCGCCGCGCTCGCGAAACCGCCCGATGAACGAGAGTCTTTGCTGGCCCGCGGTCCGCGGCGACAGAACGTCGACCGCTCTCAAAGATCTTGAATCTCGCGAAGATCTCCACTTCGCATCAGCCCGCTCCGCGGGCGAGAGAACTTAGACCCCGGCTTCAGCCAGGGGTTGGGAGAGCCGCCGCAGAGAATGTCGAGCCCGCTTCAGCGGGCGACAGATTCTCGCTATTTACGTGGATCGCGATCCGAGGTAATGTCTGGAGTGTCCACAGCACCCGCGCGATTTGTCCGGCGACAAATCATGAAACATAGTTACAGCGCGATCTTTCATCACATCGTTTTTTCGACACGACAACGCCAAGCTGCGCTCGACTCCGAGCTCGAGCTACGCCTCTTCCCCTATCTCGGGGGCATCTGCCGGGGGCTCGACGCAAGGTTACTCGCCGTCAATGGAGGATGCGACCACCTTCATTTGCTCGTTCTTCTACCGGCAACCCTGGCGACGGCAGAGTTCGTCGGGAAGCTGAAGGGAAACTCCTCGAGATGGCTCCGCGGCATTCGCGGAAGTCTGTGGCCCGGCTGGCAGCGCGGATTCGCTGCGTTCAGTGTCAGCCGGTCTTGCATTGCGAATGTCGAACGCTATATTCGGCAGCAAAAGGAACATCACAAGAAGAAGACGTTCGAAGAAGAGTTGATCGCTCTGCTCGAGGCACACGGCGTCAAATTCGACTCATAATTCCTGGAATCGGATTCTGTCGCCCGCTGAAGCGGGCTTACATTTGAGGGTGCCACGCGTTCCTGTCCTCCGGCTGAAGCCGGGGGCTATGGTCTGGCGCCGCCTTTCGGCGGCTCCGTCAGCTGCGTCAATTCGAGCGCGCCTGACGATCAGCCGTTCGTGTTCCATTGCTCGTCCTCGTATCCACGCACTTTCCACCTCCTCGAGACGACATCTCATGAATAATCCGAGTTAAGTTCCAAGTTCGGACCCGACCCCGTACCGGTTCAGAAAAGTCGTGACTGGCGGGAAGCGCGGCTCTCCGGATAGCCGAGATGGCGCACGGCGTCGCCCGAAACGACGCGCCCTCGCGGACCCCGGTGGAGGAAGCCGATCTGGATCAGATAGGGCTCGTAGAGGTCCTCGATCGTTCCCTTGTCCTCGGAGATGGACGACGCCAGCGCGCTCAGGCCGACCGGTCCGCCGTCGAATCGTTCGATGATCGTGAGCAGAATCTTCCGGTCTATCTCGTCGAGCCCGAAATCGTCGACTTCGAGCATCTGGAGCGCCTCGCGCGTCCCCTCCAGATCGATCGCTCCCTCGTGACGCACCTCGGCGAAGTCCCTCACGCGGCGCAACAGGCGGTTCGCGATTCTCGGAGTGCCCCGGGAACGTTTCGCGATCTCGTTTGCTGCTTCGCGCGTGATCGAGATTCCGAGAATCTCGGCGGAGCGCTCGACGATGATCCTGAGTGAGTCCATGTCGTAGAAGTCGAGTCGATGAACGATTCCGAACCGGGAGCGAAGCGGAGCGCTCAGCAGCCCGGCGCGGGTCGTCGCTCCGATCAGCGTGAACGGCGGGATCTCGACGCTGATCGTTCGGGCCGCGGGGCCCTGACCGATCACCAGATCGAGCTTGAAGTCTTCCATCGCCGAGTAGAGGATCTCCTCGACCTGAGGTTGAAGCCGGTGGATCTCGTCGATGAAGAGAGCGTCGTTGGGCTCGAGGTTGGTGAGGATCGCGGCGAGATCTCCGGAGCGCTCGATCACGGGCCCCGAAGTGGCGCGGATCCCGGCGTTCATCTCGTTCGCGATGATGTGAGCCAATGTCGTTTTTCCGAGCCCGGGCGGTCCGAAAAGAAGGACGTGATCGATCGGCTCCCCCCGGCGTCGCGCCGCTTCCACCGAGATCTGGAGATTTTCCTTCACCTTTTTCTGACCGATGTACTCGGAGAGCTGCCGCGGGCGAAGCGACAGCTCGACGGTCAGGTCGTCGGGCTCCGGGATGGATGAAAGGATTCTGGATTCGTTATCAGTCATCGGATGTCGCCGTGGCTGGTGCCACCTCATCGGCCGACTGTGCCGATGTCTGTTCGCAGGGGAGCCGGATCGTGACGGTGGTTCCCGAGGCCTCTGCCGGCTCGACGACGATCGAACCGCCGTGCTCCTGAACGATGCGATACGAGATGGCCATTCCTAGGCCGGTTCCCGAAGCCCGGGAGGTGTGAAACGGACTGAACATTCGGTCTCGCTGCTCCTGTGACATGCCGACTCCCTCATCGCTGAATGCGACGCAGTAGCGGGTTTGCTCCCGCCAGCCGCGGACCAGAAGCCGCCCGCCCGAGGGCATTGCCTGAATCGCGTTTCGCGCGAGATTCCAGAAGACCTGCCGGATCTGATTCGGATCCGCTTCGACCGTGGCGAGCGGGCCTTCGATTCTCAGCTCGATGCGGTGACTCTCGCTCAACTCGGGCGAGTTTTTCAGGAGATCGAGGGTTTCTTCCAACCCGCTTGCGATATCGAATGATTCGAAAGTCGGCTGCATCGGACGGACGAACTTGAGAAAGTCACCGATTGTCCGGTCGAGACGCTCGGATTCCTGCAGAACGATCGAGAGAAGCCGTCGCTCCGACTCGCTCAGATTCGATCCCTTGCCGAGAACCTGGGCCGATCCCGCGATGGCGGCGAGCGGATTGCGGATCTCGTGGGCGATGCCTGCTGACAGCTCGCCGACCGCGGCCATTCTGTCGCGAAGCTGCAGTTGCCGCTCGAGCCTTTTTCGTTCGGTCAGATCCTGAAAGATGATCGTGATTCCGAAGGGCTCTCCGTCGAGTGTGGCCAATGGCGTGGCTGCGTATCCGACGGTACGCGTCGATCCATCGGAGTGTTTGATCTCGGTCTCACCCTTGCTCAGCCGCGTGTTGCGGAGCTCGTGAGAGGCGATTTTCCATTCGAGATCGTTGAAGAACCCGATCTCGACGATCGACTTTCCGAGGATGTATCGCTCGTCGAGGCCGAAGATGTGACAGGCCGAATAGTTGACGAACGTGATCACCCCCTCCCGATCGAGGGTGAGCAGGCCCGAGGTGATCGAAGCGATCACGTTCTCGTTGAGCGCACGAAGTCGCGCGAGGTCGGCGCGTCTCGCATTGAGCTCGGCGGCAGCGCGCCTCAGCTGCTCGGACAGCCACGAGGTGAGAAGGGCGGCTGCGTAAAAGCCGCCGAAGACGGTCGCGAGGTTGACGTACATCCGGGCTGGAGACCATTGAACGGGGGTGAAGAGGCCGGCGCTTGGAAGCGGGAGAAAGCCGAGATACATCAGATCGACCAGCCCCCCATAGAAGATGACGCTGGCCGATGCGACGAGCAGCGCTCCCCGTCTGAAGAGCATCGTTGCAGCAGTGACGATCGAGATCAGATAGAGGAAGGAAAACGGAGAGTCGAGTCCGCCGGTGAAATAGACGATCATCGTCTCGAGAACCAGATCCCCGAGCATCTGCAGCAGGATGTGCAGTTCGCGGGAGCGGACGACTCGGGCGAGCAACACCCAGACGATCGTGAGGGCGTAGGTGAGCCCCGTCACGAAGTAGAGGTAGTTGATCGGAAGGATGATGTCGGTCGTCGACTGAATGATCAGAGCCGCCAGCAGTAGAGAGCTGATGGCGACGATCCGGATGACGAGAAGCATCCGGACGTCCTGGCGGTCGATGACCCCACCCACCTGCTCGCGACCCCTGTCGAGGGGCACCCGCGCTCCTTCCGTCAGCCGATCTGGCCGATCAGGGCGAACATCGGCATGTACATCGCGATGACGATGAAACCGATCGAGACTCCGAGAAATGCGATCAGAACGGGCTCGAGAAGTTTCATGAGACCGGCGACGGCCGTGTCGACCTCGTCCTCGTAGAAGTCCGCGATTTTCGAGAGCATCGAATCGAGAGCTCCCGTCTGTTCACCGACGGCGATCATCTGAACGACCATCGAGGGAAAGACGCCGGTGTCCGCGAGAGGTTCCGAAATCGTCTTCCCTTCCTCCACCTGTTTCTTGACGCTCATGATTGCGTCCTCGAGTACCGCGTTTCCGGAGGTCTTGGCCGTGATCTCGAGTCCGTCGAGAATGGGGACGCCGGAAGCGGTCAACGTTGCCAGCGTCCTGCAGAAACGGGCCACGGCGATCTTCCTCAGCAGCATGCCGAGAATGGGCGTCTTGAGAAGCAGTCCGTCGAGGACGCGTCGCCCCTTGTAAGTCTTGTAGTAGCGCCGGAGAAAGAAGACGAATGCCGCGATCAGGAGTCCGACGAGCCACCACCATTGAGCGATGAAATCCGACATCGCAATGACTACCTTCGTGGGCAACGGAAGCTCGGCACCGAGCGAGGCGAAAAGGGAGGCGAAGACCGGAATGACCTTCCAGAGGATGACGATGATGACGATGACCGCGATTCCGATGACGGCGACCGGGTAGATCATCGCGGACTTGACCTGCGCGTTCAGTTTCACGGATTTCTCGATGTAAACCGCCAGACGCTGAAGAATCGTGTCGAGAATACCGCCGGCCTCTCCCGCGGCGATCATGTTGGTGAACAGATCATTGAAGGTCCTGGGATGCCTGCGCATCGCATCCGCCAGATTCGAGCCGGTCTCGACGTCCTGCCGGACCTGGGTGAGGACGCGCTGGAAGCCCTTGTGGTCCTGTTGATTTGCAAGGATCTCGAGACACTGGACCAGCGGCAGTCCGGCATCGATCATCACGGAGAACTGACGGGTGAAGATCGCGATGTTTTTTGCTGGAACCTTTCCGCCGATCTTGGGAAGCGCGACTTCCTTCCCCTTTTCCTTGACGATCGAGGGGACGATCTGCTGCCGGCGAAGAATGGCTTCGGCTGCTTTCTTCGAGTCCGCGACCAGAACTCCGGCCCTGTCCTCTCCTCCCCTTGCTCTCCCCTTCCACTCGAAATTCGGCATTTGCTACCTCCAGAAAGTCAAAAACAGCGATCAGGCCCGTCTCATTGCCGCCGCACCGCCCGGAGGCTGCTGGATGGTTCCGGCGCCGCGGGAGATCATCTCCTGCAGCTCGTCCGGGTTGGACGAACGGCTCAGGGCGACCTGAAGCGAGATTTGACGCTTGAAGTACAGCGTCGCGAGCGACTGATTGAAGGTCTGCATCCCGTACTTCGCCTGGCCCGTCTGCATCATCGAATAGATCTGATGAACCTTGTCCTCGCGGATGAGGTTCCGGATGGCCGAATTGGGAACGAGAATCTCCATCGCCATCACCCGGCCCTTGCCGTTGGCGCGCGGCAGCAGCGTCTGACAGAGAATGCCTTCGAGAACGAAAGAGAGCTGGGCGCGGATCTGAGGCTGCTGGTGAGCGGGGAAGACATCGACGATCCGGTTGATCGTCTGAGCCGCCGAGTTCGTGTGGAGCGTTCCGAAGGTCAGGTGACCCGTTTCCGCGATTCTCAAAGCCGACTCGATCGTCTCGAGATCGCGCATCTCACCGATGAGAACCACGTCGGGATCCTGACGCAGAGCCGACTTCAGCGCGGCCGTGAATGAGTGCGTGTCGGCGTGCAGCTCCCGCTGATTGACGACGCAGGACTTGTGCGAGTGGAGAAATTCGACCGGATCCTCGATCGTGATGATGTGCTCGTGCCGCTCCCGATTGATCTTGTCGATCATCGCGGCGAGAGTGGTCGACTTGCCCGAGCCCGTCGGTCCGGTGACGAGGACGAGGCCGCGCGGCTTCGCGCAGATCTCCTCGACCACGGTCGGGAGGCCCAGATCCCGGAAGCCCTTGATCTCGTAGGGAATCTGTCGGTATACGGCGGCGACCGCTCCTCGCTGATTGAAGATGTTTCCGCGGAAGCGCGCGAGTCCCTTGATGCCGAACGAAAGATCGAGCTCGAGCGATTCTTCGAACCGATGTTTCTGGGCGTCGGTCAGGACCGAGTAGGCGAGAGTCTTGGTCTCGGGCGCCGTCAATGGAGGAAGATCCAGGGCGGTCAGCTTGCCGTCCACACGAATCTGCGGCGCCGAGTTGGTCGTGACGTGAAGATCGGAACCTCCACGTTCGACCATGGTCTTGAGAAGCTGGTGAAGCGTGACTTGAGTCATGTCGATCCCTTCGCGATCAGAGAACCGTTTCCCGGACGACTTCCTCGACGGTCGTGACGCCGCTCATGATTTTAACCAATCCGGAGCGCCGTAGTGAAATCATTCCAGTTTCGATGGCCGTCCGCTTCAGCTCGATGGCGGTCGCCCCCGAGAGAATCATGTCCCGGAGCTCCTCCCCGATGGCCATCACTTCGATCAGGCCTACACGGCCCTTGTAGCCGGTGTTGTTGCACCTCTCGCAGCCTCGTCCTTTGAAGACGGTGAACGTCCCGACCTCCTCCTTCTTGAAGCCGAGCTTGAGGAGCCCCGCCTCCGGGATCTCGACCTCTTCCTTGCAATTGCTGCAGATCCGGCGAACGAGCCGCTGGGCGGCGATCAGATGAACCGAGGTCGCGACCAGGAACGGTTCGATCCCCATGTTCATCAGCCGGTTCACGGTCGAGGGGGCGTCGTTGGTGTGGAGCGTGGAGAGGACGAGGTGGCCCGTCAGCGCGGCCTTGATCGCGATCTCCGCCGTTTCGAAGTCCCGGATCTCGCCGACCAGAACGATGTTCGGATCCTGGCGGAGGAACGATCTGAGGGTGGCCGCGAAGTTCAGGCCGATCTGTTCCTTCATCTGAACCTGGTTGATCCCCGGGAGGTTGAACTCCACCGGATCTTCCGCGGTCATGATGTTGACCTCGGGGGCGTTGATCTTCGAGAGCGCCGAATAGAGCGTGTTCGTCTTGCCGGACCCCGTCGGGCCCGTGACCAGCACCATTCCCCAAGGCTTGAAGATCGCCTCTTCGAACTGTGCCAGCGACTCCGGCTCGAAGCCGAGCTTGGCGAGGTCGAGCATCAGATTGTCTTTATCGAGAAGACGAAGAACGACCTTCTCCCCGAAGAGAGTCGGCAGCACCGAGACGCGGAAGTCGAGCTCCTTGTTCTTCTCGTTGAGCTTCATCTTCAGCTTGATCCGGCCGTCCTGCGGAAGCCGCTTTTCGGAGATGTCGAGTTTGGCGAGAATCTTGACCCGGGACGTGATCGCGTCCCTCAGCTTCAAGGGCGGATTCATGATCTCGTAGAGGATTCCGTCGATCCGGAACCGGACCCGGTACTCCTTCTCGTACGGCTCGATGTGAATGTCGGAAGCTCCTCGCTTGATCGCGTCGGTGAGGATGAGGTTGACCAGCTTGACCACCGGCGCCTCTTCCGATTCCGCCGCGAGCGAGTCGACGTCGAGATCCTCTTCCTCCTCGAGCACCTCCAGATCGCTTGCTTCCTCGGTCTCGAGATCGTCCATGACGCGCTTGAGCTCGATCGCGTGCGTCGCGCCGTAGTACTTCTCGACGGCTCTCTTAATCCCGAGCTCCGACGCGACCACCGGCTCGACGTTGTATCCGGTCATGAACTTGATGTCGTCCATCGCGAAAACGTTGGTGGGATCCGCCATGGCGATCGTGACCGTCGCGCCGGTCTTGTTGACGGGAATGATGTTGTACTTGCGGGCGACTTCCGACGGAATCAGCTTGATCACGGCATCGTCGATGTCGAAATGGTCGAGGCTGATCGAAGGAACACCGAACTGCTGCGACAGACACTCGGTGATGTCCTCCTCTGAGACATACCCGAGATTGATGATCGTTTCACCGAGCTTCGCGCCGGTCTCGCGCTGCCGGTCGAGAGACTCCTTCAGCTGGTCCTGAGTCATCAGGCCAGCTTTGACGAGTAGCTCTCCGAGTCTAATGCTCATAACTTGCCTTTCTCGGGCGCCAGGCGCCGAGTCTTCAGACGACCATCGGACTACGAAACATAACACGGCGCCGCCGGGCGACAAATGCTTTCCTCGTTGATCTTAAGTCGAAAAGCCGGAAAGGAGTCGATCGATCGACTCGATGACCGAACTGGTTGAAATCGAGCCCATCGCCCGGTCCGCGCCCCAGGTGCTGACGACCGCCACCTTCCGGCCCCACGGGCCGTTGCGGCCGGGATCGGTCGGGCCGTACAACCCGACGACCGGCCTTCCCATCGCGGCGGCCATGTGCAGCGGTCCCGTGTCGCCCCCGACCACCAGGAGCGCCGCGGCGAGCAGGCCGCCGAGCTCCCGAAGGTCCGTCGGCGGCGCCAACCGGGCGCCGGAACCCTCCGCCACCTCTCCGGCGAGCTCCTCCTCGCCCCGCCCCCACACGACGAGCACGTCCGCTCCTCGGGAGATCAGGTGCCGGCCGAGCTGCGCGAAACTCTCCGGACTCCAGTTCTTCTCCGCTCTCCCGGTTCCCGGTATCAGAACGATCGGCCCCGTCGTCTCCGGCTTCCGGACACCGAGGAAGCGGGAGAAGTCGAGCTCCGGAATCGGAAGGGGAGCTCCGGCGATCGCAGAAGCGAGCGCCATGTTCTGCTCGATGACGTGGAGCGACGGATCGACCTCGATCCTCCGATTGATCAGCAGCAGAGCAGCCTTTTCCCGTATCGAGCTCGCGCCGAAGCCCCATCGGGTGCCTGCTCCGGCGACGAGTCCCCAGATCGCGCTCTTTAGAAGGCCCTGGAAGTCGACCGCACACTCGCCCCGGGCGAAGTCCCGCACGGCGCTGCGGGCCGCGCGAAACTGCCGGATGGCCTCAGGCGAGAACGGAGCGTGTCCCCACCGCTTCATCGTCACCGGAATCACTTCGACGTTCGAGATCTCCCGCGCGAGCTCCTGATACGCCCCTTCGACTGCCCAGGCCATCTTCGAACCGGCGAGTGCACGCGAGAGCGCGACCACCGCCGGAGCGGTATGGAGGACGTCACCCAAGGCGGAGAGGCGGATGACGAGCAGCCTGCTGCAATCCGGCCCGGGCGATTCGGAGCTCATCTGCCGGTTCGACCGAGGATCTCGGTCGTCGAATGGTCCTTCGGATCCCCGACGATCGCGACCCGCCCGCCATAGCTTCGCACCAGCGCCCCCTCCGGGACCGATGACTCCGTGTAATCAGTTCCTTTGCACTGGACGTCCGGACGCAGCCTCTCGATCAGGCCCGCGGGGGAGGAATCGTCGAAAATGACGACGTAGTCGGGCCAGAGGGTCGATGCGATCATCTCGGCGCGCTCCTCCGCAGGCATCACCGGCCGCCCGGAACCTTTGATCTCCCGGACCGAACGGTCTCCATTGACCGCGACGACGAGAATGTCCGCCTCCCGGGAGGCCCCCTCGAGATAGCGGAGATGACCGACGTGAAGGATGTCGAAACAACCGTTGGCCAGAGCGACGGTTCGACCCTCCTGGCGCCGGACCTTCAATTCGCGCTCGAGCTCGTCCGTATCGAGAATCGGTGCGGGACTCCGTCTCATCGCTTCAGCATCGGGATGTCGACGCCCCTCTCCCCGGCCACGTCGATCGCCCTCTCATATCCGGCATCCACGTGGCGCATGACGCCGGTGCCGGGGTCGGTCGTGAGAACGCGCTCGATCCGGGTCGCTGCCGCCTCGGTGCCGTCGGCGACCACGACCATACCTGCATGGAGCGAGTAGCCGATTCCGACTCCGCCGCCGTGATGGAACGATACCCATGTGGCGCCGGCCACGGCATTGAGGAGCACGTTGAGAATCGGCCAGTCCGCGATTGCATCGGAACCGTCTTTCATCCCCTCGGTTTCCCTGTTCGGAGATGCGACCGACCCGGAGTCGAGGTGGTCGCGCCCGATGACGATCGGCGCCCGGACTGCTCCCGAACGGACGAGCTCGTTGAACGCCAGTCCGGCCCGGTCCCGCTCCCCGTAACCGAGCCAGCAGATTCTCGCTGGAAGGCCCTGAAATTCGACCCGCTCCTGCGCCATACGGATCCAGCGGTGGAGCGCGACGTCGTCGGGAAAGAGCTCGAGTATCTTTTCGTCGGTCACCCGGATGTCCTCGGGATCTCCGGAGAGAGCCGCCCACCGGAACGGTCCCTTCCCCTCGCAGAATAGCGGCCGGATGAAGAGGGGGACGAACCCTTCGATCGCGAACGGATTCTCGACGCCCGCTTTGAGGGCCTGGCCGCGAAGATTGTTGCCGTAGTCGAACGTCACCGCGCCGGCGTCCTGGAGCGCGATCATGGCGCGGACGTGGCGAGCCATCGATTCGTATGAGCGTCGGACGTATTCGTCGGGATCGCGACGGCGGAGCTCGAGCGCCGCATCGAAGCTCAGGCCCGTCGGGACGTAGCCGTTCAACTCGTCGTGCGCGGAGGTCTGGTCGGTCAGGACATCGGGGATGATCGAGCGCTCGAGGAGGCGCTCGAGAAGATCGACGGCGTTGGCGACGACTCCGATCGAGACGGCCTCTCCGGCGTTTTTCGCCTCGAGAGATCGATCGATCGCCTGATCGAGATCATCGATTCGTTCGTCGAGGTATCGCTTTTCGAGTCGTCGCTCGATTCTGCTCGGGTCGATCTCCGCGATCAGACAGGTCGCTTCGTTCATCGTTGCGGCGAGTGGCTGGGCTCCTCCCATCCCTCCGAGCCCGCCGCTCACGACGAGCCGCTTCCGGAGCGAGTCTCCGAAATGCCGGCGTGCGACGGCGGCGAAACACTCGAAGGTCCCCTGGAGGATCCCCTGGGTTCCGATGTAGATCCACGATCCCGCGGTCATCTGTCCATACATGGTCAAACCGAGGTCTTCGAGTCGCCGGAACTCCTCGGAGGTTGCCCAGTGGGGAACCAGGTTGGAGTTCGCGATCAGGACGCGGGGTGCGTCGGCATGTGTGCGGAAAACGCCGACCGGCTTGCCCGACTGGACCAGAAGGGTCTCGTCGTTCTCGAGGCGTCGCAGCGCGCTGACGATCGCATGGAACGCCTCTTCGTTTCGTGCTGCCTTGCCACGCCCCCCGTAGACGATGAGGTCTTCGGGGCGCTCGGCGACCTCCGGGTCGAGATTGTTCATCAGCATCCGGAGCGCCGCCTCCTGCTGCCATCCTCGGCAGCTCAGCGTCGATCCGCGTGGTGCTCGAATTGTCTTCATATCGTTTCGAAGAACTATTCTATGCGGCCCACGAGTGGAAGAAGAGTGAAGAGTGAAGAGTGAAGAGTGAAAGAAGAGAAGCCGCGAAGGTAACCACTCGATACACTCACCCTTCGTTCACGAGCCTGCCGCCAGATTCTTCGCCCGCGCTCCGCCGGGCTCAGAATGACGAGTGTTGTGTTTGTGCGACGTGACGATCATGCACGAATGTTTGTTCTCGCGAAAACCCTCCCCTCGTCATCCTGAGCAATTGACCGGCGCGTTTGCGACGGTGAAGCGGAAATGACCCTGTGGAGTGCAGAAACAACCGCACTCGCATACTCAAACCGACGTCGTCCCGAGCGGGCGGTCGGGCGGGCAAGCGAGGGACCTTGTAGGGTCGGACATCAGGCCAAGCGAAGCGCTGCAAAAGGTCGAAGTCCACGCAATTTCGTGGTCGTTTCATTAGAGCCGCCGAAGGACGGCGAAGGATCTGGGCGCGGGATCGTGAGCCAACGTTGCACCTCCAACCTCCAACCGAACACCGCGTTGGATAGAATTCGCCCGTGCCGGTCGAAGAATCGATGCGGGATCGGAGTCGAAAGATCTACAGACGGCTCGTCCGGATGTATCCGGATGCCGAGTGCAGTCTCGACTTCGAGAACGCCTGGCAGCTGCTCGTCGCGACGATTCTCTCCGCCCAGAGCACCGATGCGAACGTCAACGAGGTGACGCCGCGGCTCTTCGAGCGCTTTGCCGGTCCGGAAGATCTGGCGAATGCGAAGCGGAACGAGATCGAAGAACTGATTCACTCGACCGGTTTTTTCCGTCAGAAGGCGAAGGCGATCCAGACGACGGCGCTGGCGGTCGTCAGGGAGCACGGTGGTGTGGTGCCCGACACGATGGAAGAGCTGGTCGAGCTCCAGGGTGTCGGGCGGAAGACGGCGAACGTCGTGCTCGGAAACGCGATGGGACGGCCGGCTGGCGTGGTCGTCGACACTCACGTCCGTCGGGTCTCGTCGAGGCTCGGCTTCACCGCGCACGACGATCCGGTGAAGATCGAGCGCGATCTGATGGAGCTTTTCTCGAAGAGAACGTGGGTTCGCCTGAGCCACCTCCTGATCGCGCACGGCCGGGCGATCTGTCAGGCGCGTAGACCGCTTTGCGAACAGTGCCGGCTTTCGGATCTCTGCCCCTCGTCCCGAGTGTGAGAGGATGAGTGCCCGAAGCAGGACCTCGCACGGCTCTTGCTGCGGGATGACCCGTGGACCGTTCCCTCGGAGAGATCATCAAGGGGCTGATGGCCGACATCTCGACCCTGATCCGGAGCGAGATCGCGCTCGCCAAGCTGGAAGTCCGCCATTCCGTCACGAAGCTCGGCGTCGGAGGAATCTTCTTCCTCGTTGCGGGCATCTTCGCCCTGACGGGAGTCATTCTCCTGATCGTCATGCTGATCCTCATCCTGGCGATCTGGCTCCAGACCTGGGCAGCCACGCTGATCGTTGCACTGCTGCTGTTCGCGCTGGCTTTCGTGGCCGTGATCATGGGTAAGAAGAAGCTCTCGAGCCTCGAGATCGTTCCGAAGGCGAGCGTCGAGAGTGTTCGAACCGACATCAATGCGATCAGAAACAGGGGGACTCAGTGAGCGACCGGGAACATGAGCGCGCGCATATCGAGCTGGCGATCGAGAGGGCACGGGATCGTGTCGGAACTTCGATCGATGAGCTGGATGAACGGGTCAAGAGCAAAATCGATTTCGGTCGAATGGCCAGAGAACACACCCCTCAGTTGCTTGCGGTCGGAGGAGTGATCGGACTCGTCATGGGTCTCGGAATCCCGAAGGCGTTCATCCGGATGGTCCAGATCGGCATCCCCGTCGGGATCGCTCTCGAGATCGCACGGCGCTCCCGGCCGAGCGACGAGAACCAGGAGCAGGCGGAGTCGGAAGCGAAGATCTTCAGCTGATCCGAACGTAGGCGGCGCCCGGAAGCGCTTTGACGAGTCCTCGGGTTTCGAGCTCGAAAAGCGCGGTGCCCAGCCGGCTGACCGGCGTCCTGCTCCGCTCGGCGATCGCATCGACGTGCAGGGGCTCATCCGGCTTCAGCGTCTTCAGGATCGTCGCCAGACCCTCCGGAAGATCGGGTTCGGCTTCGCGAGCGAGCTCCGGACCGACATCGATCCCGATCTCTTCGAGAATGTCGGAAACGTCGTGCACCAGCTTGGCTCCGTACTGGATCAGCCGGTGCGGCCCCTCGGTTCCCTCGTGAAAGATCGAGCCCGGAACGGCGAAGACTTCACGGTTCTGCTCGGCAGCCAGGCGGGCGGTGATCAGGGAGCCGCTTCTCGCCGAAGCCTCGACGATCACCGCGCCGGCCGACAGACCGGAGATGATCCGGTTCCGGACCGGGAAATTCGACTTGTGAGGCGGCCGTCCGGGCGGCAGCTCCGTGATGAGCGTGCCGCCGGTAGCGACGATTCGCTCGGCGAGCTTCTCGTGCGAGCGGGGGTAAATCACGTCGATACCCGTCGCCATGACGGCAATCGTCGTTCCTCCGGCCGTGACGGCGGCTTCGTGAGCCGCCGAGTCGATCCCTCGTGCGAGACCGGAGACCACGACGACCCCGTGTCTGGCGAGCTCGCGAGCGAGACGGGTCGCGGCTGCGAGGCCGTAGTGCGTGGCCTTTCTGCTCCCGACGACGGCGACCGATCGCCGCGAGAGAGCATCCCGGCTTCCCCGCACCCAGAGCGCCGAAGGGGGATCGTGAATCTCGGCGAGAAGCGGGGGATAGCCGGGGTCGAGAAGGGTGATCACATGGTCGCGCCAGCGTTCGACCTGATTTGCAAATTCAGGCAGTTGTAACGGATCTCTGACCAGCCGGGCGCGCGGTTCGGATAGATTCAGAAGCGACGCGAGCGCCCGAACCGGAGTCTGGGCGACCTCGGTCAATGGATCGAACGTCTGCCGGAGCACGCGCATGCGTGCGGGGTTGAGAAAATGGATGAAAGAATACGCGAGATGAAGATCGCGGAGTTTGTCAGATGGCATCGTGGGGTACCGATGCCGGGCGGAGATGCGGGTAAGCCTCTCGAGCGGGACGCGGAGATTATAATCGGAAACTCTCCGGCTGTCGCCGGTCCGGGCTCACGATGAAACGCCTCCTGCCCATTTTCCTCACCACATTGGTTGCCGTACCGATCGGATGCCGGAGCCACGACCTGTCCACCGAGCAGGGGCAGGCGCGCTTCGGGGTCGAGGCTGCCGAGATGAATCTGTGGAGAGAGGCGAGGTTCCGTTTCGAGAAGACCGTGCAGATGAATCCCGACGACGCCCGGAACTGGAGCAACCTGGCCGTCGCTTACGAGGGTACCGGAGAGTACGACCTCGCTCGGGACGCCTATCTCCGCGCGCTTCAGCTCGATCGGGCCAACGAGTTCGTCCAGAGGAACTACTCCCGGTTTCTCGAGCACTACGGAACACCCGAGGCGGAAGACGCGAAGGAAGAGTCGCCGGAAGAAGCGGAAAAGCCGACTGAGGATGCGGAAGCGTCGCCGGAAGAATCGGACGAGACAACGGAAGAAGTGGAAGAGTCGGAGGATGCCGAAGAGTCGGAGGAGACCGAAGAGTCGGAAGATCCGAACGAGGATCTCCCGGATGGCTCGGTGCCGCCCGCAGCGCCGATCGATCCGGACCCGGGAGACTCCGAGATGCCCGAGGACGAGAGTGAGGACTCAAATTGAAAAGAAGCTGGCTCATGGCAGCTCTTCTACTCGGTTCATGGGGCGCTGGCTCGATCGACGCCAAGGTCGTCGAAGCGAAGCTCACGCTTCCGGTCGAGCCGAAGCTCGCATTGGCGAGGGACGATCGGGTCGCCATCGCTCCTTTCGTGATCGCGACCTCGGCTGAAGAGGATCAACCGAATCGCCGGGAAGCACGGGTGGACGTGCTGCGCGAGTTTCAACGCTACCTCGCCAAGAACATCGCGAGAGAAGCGCGCGCGGAAGTCACGATCATCGATGACGTCCAGCTCACCGGGGGAAGCGTCAACGAACTGGTGGCGGATCAGGGCTTCTGGCGCGGCATCGGTCGTCGCTACGGAGCCGACATCGTCATCTCGGGGATCATCGACTTCGACATCGAGGACAAGGTCGGTTATCGATCCGAGGAGTACGTCTCTCCGCTCGATGGCCGGACGTACTACCGGCAGGTTCTGGTCGAGACGACGGGATTCGTTTTCGACATCGTCGTGCTGATCTTCGATGGCGAAACGGGAGAGAAGCTCGTGGAGGAAAACTTCCGCGATTTCAAGGAACTGCGAGGAAGGAACTTCGATGAAGTTCTGGGACTGTTCCAGAACCTTCGAGCACTGGAAACGAAAATCATCGGGCTTTTCGTGAAGCAGGAGGTTGCTTCGACCCGTTACCTCTTCACCCGGTAACCATGGAGGGAGCACAGTGAAACGTATTGCAGCGGCAGTTTCGACGATCCTGCTAGTTTCGGCGTTCGCCCAGGAGGCTTCCGGCTTCGGCAAGAACAAGATCACGTATGACGAGTTCGACTGGAAGATCTACACGTCGACCCACTTCGACGTTTATTTCTATGAAGAGGAGAGGGAGTCGCTGCAGAAGATCGTCAACTATGCAGAGAGTGCATACGACGAGCTTTCGAGAAGATTCGATCATCAGATCGAGAAGCGGATCCCGCTGATCTACTACGCCACGCACTCGGCGTTCGAGCAGAACAACATCATCCTGAACTTCATACCGGAGGGGGTGGGTGCGTTCGCGGAGCCGGTCCGGAATCGGATGGTTCTGCCGATCGACATGCCGGACGAGGCGGTCTACGCCCTGATCAAGCATGAGCTCACGCACGTCTTCGAGTACGAGATTTTCTTTCAGGGGAGGCTGGGGCGGCGAATCAGGGCGAATCCTCCGACATGGCTGATGGAAGGCCTCGCTTCCTACATGGCCCAGGACGAGGACACGGCGGATCGAATGGTCCTCCGGGACGCGGTCGTCAACGACAACCTTCCATCGATCTCCCAACCCGTCGGCGGTTTTTTCGGATACCGGTTCGGTCACGCCGTTTTCGAGTTCATGGAAACGAACTGGGGAATCGAAGGCTTGCGGGACTTCATCTACGAGTACCGCAACGCGCTCGGTTCGGACGTGGAGCGGCCGATCCGTCGCGCATTCGACCTTTCGATCAATGAGTTCGACTCGATGTTTCGGACCTGGCTCCGGAAGCGCTACCTCCCCGCGCTCATCTCGAAGGGGGAGCCGCTCGAGTATGGCGAGCCGTTCCGGCTCGGCGAGAACGTCTACAGCCAGGAGACGTCACCGGTTCCGGCGCCATCGGGCGATCTGATGGCCGCGATCGCGACCTATAAACAGGACGTCGACGTGGCGCTTTTCACCGTCCCCGATCGGAAACTCTTCAAGAATATCTCGCGCGGCTTTCCGGACCACTACGAGTATGTGATCGCCCAGTTTCTGACGACGGCCCCCGCGATGGGGAGAGACATCGGCTTTTCGCCCGATGGCGACCGGATCGCGATGTTCGTGAAAAAGGAGCGTGGCCGCCAGCTGATGATCGTCAATGCACTTTACGGGAACATCGAGAGAATCATCCCGATGCCGGACGTCGAGCAGCAGCTCAGCCCTTCCTGGTCGCCCGACGGCAACCGGATCGTTTTTCACGGATTCAGCGGAAACAGAGCCGACATTTTCGAGTACGACCTTCGCGCCGACACGGTTCGCAACCTGACCGACGACGCTCATTACGACGCCGCGCCCGTCTATTCGCCAGACGGGGAGAGCGTCATCTACTCGTCGGTGATGGATCAGTATGCGAAGCTCGTCAGGATCGACCTCCGAAACACCTCGGACCGCTATGTGCTCACCACCGGTGAGTGGAACGATCGCGATGCCTGGTTCAGCCCGGATGGTGGCCGGATCTTTTTCGCTTCGGATCGCCCGACCGCGCGCGACAAGGCCGTGCTCGAATCCGAGCTGCTCGAGATCGCAGCGACGTGGGCCGGTGATGATGCCGCCGCTCCGACACCCGACGCGGCGAGCTTCTCCGCCTTCAACATCTATTCGCTCGACCTCTCCACTGGCGAGGTCCTCCAATACACCGACGTGATCGGCGGCAGCTTCACCCCGGTCGTCTTCGAGGGTAAAGATTCCGAGGAGAAATTCGTCTTCGCCAGCTACTACAAGGGAGCCTGGACGCTTTTCGTCGGGAACACCGCCGATCACATCGGAGTGGCCGAGAACATCGATATCCCGGTCGATCCGATGATCGAGGAAGAACGTCCGCAGTTTCTCGCCCCCGTCGAGGTCAACCTCGATCCCGACCAGGAACAGGACGAAGGACGTTTTCGCCTCTTCATCGAAGACGTCCAGGTCAATGCCGGTGTGACGTCGGATCAGACGTTCGTATCCCGTTCGGTCCTCTACATGAGCGACATGCTCGGAGGACGAAGATTCATCGCCGCGTTCGATTCGGTATCCACATTCTCGAATTTCGACTTCATCTACCTCGACATGCGCCGCCGATGGAACTGGGGAGCCCGGATCTTCGATGATCGAACCTACTATCTGCAGGATCAGCTCGGCGAGGACGTCAGACTCGAACGAGAGGAGCTCTACCGGGAGACCGGCGCGCTCGGATTCATCAGCTATCCCTTCGATCGCTATCGGCGGCTCGATCTCGGGATCGGATACCTCTTCCGGGAGATCACGCTTCCGACTTTCGTGGCGGAACAGCTCGGTACGTCCAGCTTCGAGGACGACTTCCCCTACGTGAGCGCGACCCTCACGGGCGACAGCGCGGTCTTCCGATCGTTCGGCCCCATCTCCGGCCGCCGCTACGAACTCACGCTCCAGCACCAGACCGATCTCGACGAGGGAGGAGCGCTCAGCAACAACGTCGTCCTCGACTTCCGCCAGTACTTCCAGATGACCGCCAGGACGCTTCTCGCGGCGAGGGTGTTCGCCGGCTATTCCGAAGGCTCCCGCCCCGGCTTCTATTACTTTGGCGGTCTGAACACCCTGCGCGGATACCGGTTCCGCTCGATCGTCGGAAATCGCGCCTTTTACGGGAACTTCGAGGTGCGCTTTCCGCTGGTGGACGTCATTGCGACTCCGGTCATGACGTTTCGCGAGATACGAGGCTCGCTGTTCTTCGACGTCGGCGCCGCATGGTTCAACGGGCAGGATTACACCTTCTACGAGGATGGTGCGCTCCAGGACGGGCTTGCTTCGGTGGGCTACGGAATCTCGTTCAATTTATTCGGCCTCCAGCTCAACTGGGACTTCGCGAAACGTACGGATCTGGACTCGTTCGATGGTGATCTGGAAACCTCGTTCTGGATCGGCCCGACGTTCTAGAGGGGAGGGTGCGGGACCCCCATGAAGGCGGTTCCGGCTCCGGGCCGGGGGCATCACGCCCGGCGGGCCGTCATGTTTCGAAATGTCCCGACGACCCGATTAGTGCGACATCCGGCCGCCGAGCTCCATCTCCGGGCGAGCTGGACAAAATACCGGAAGTAACTGACGACGAACACCTTGAACCACGAACTCCGTCGTTGCTGCTCCGCTGCTACTGGACAAAACTCGTCCGCTTTGCCCGTTTTCATTAGGTCCACTAATATGGAGTTAGGCGGCTTCGACGCGAGCGGTTCCGCCGATAAAGGACAACAGAACGTGCCGAACGGTAAAGCCGGCGATAACCCTTTGAGCGATCTCACGATCCATGGCGCTCATTGCTTCGCGCCTGAGGTTGAGGAAATGCTGTTGGAGATCGATCGCGTGGGGCGACGAGCCGGACGATGGCCGCTTGGAGAAAACTGGCCATTCTCGCCGCGTGAGTTCGATTGGGCGCAAGGCAAAGATCTCGATACTGCACGCAGGCTTCTGACACACCTGCTGACAATGCTGAAAGCGGGGCGTGGAGACGAGGTTCTGGTCGATCCGAGCACGGGTAAGCCCTTCATTCATAAATAACTCTAACCAGCAGGTTCGCCGCCTAACTTGCGCTTGCAGCCGACGCGGCCCGCTCGCTGCTACATCTATAACTTGATAGACTTCCGCGTCGCGGGCCGCGCGGCTGAAGCGACGGTCCGTTAGCCGGCGGATCGCATTGCGATGGATCTTGACCCCGAGCTGATTGAGGCGATGTTCGCGAAGCATGGTGTGTCCGGGCCATGGGAGTCCCTGACTTCGACAGGTGTCGCGAACCGCATCTTTGGGACCGAAGATGTCGTGCTCCGCGTGGCCACCGATCATCCAGACGGCCTGGTCGATGCGCGGACGGAATCGGTGGCAGCACCGGTCGCTCGCGCGGCAGGGGTCCTGACACCGCGTTTGCTCGCGTTCGATGACACGCGAACGCTGGTGAACAGGCCCTTCCCGCTCTGGGAGCGCGTGCACGGGGAAACCCTCGGGTCGACGCGCCTGCCGCCCAGTTCGTTAGCCCGTGTGTGGCAGGGCGTAGGGCGGGAGCTCGCCAAGCTTCACGTACGGGTCAGCGACTGTGCCGATCCGCAACGATATCTCGACGACCCTGCGCGCGACCAGGATGTGAACGCAGCCATCAGACGCCTGGTGGAGGCGAAGCGGCTCGATACCCTCGCCGCAGACCAGCTGCGACGCCTCGTTGAAGAACTCCGCCCGCACATCGCGACGGGTATCCAGACGCGCTTCATCCATGACGACATCCATCCGATGAATGTCATGTGCTCGTCCGAAGGTGAAGTCCTGGCCATCATCGATTGGGGTGACGCGGGCTGGGGCGATCCGACACTCGACTTCGTCGCCATGCCGGATGCCGCGATCCGTCCGGCGCTGGAGGGGTACGAAGCGGTAGCACCTGGATCGCTGGGGGAGTTCCCGAGAGCCCGGATCGCCTGGAACAGGCTGATTGACGCCTTGGAGGATTGTTGGGAGACGCCGGGGCAATCCGTGGATCTGGCGGCCACCCGAGCCTTCTTGCGATCCGCACTGATCCAGATTCGAAGCGCGGGCTAACTCGGCGTTGCACCAGACGCGGCCAGCAGGCTTCATTCCTGTAGAATCGTGAAGTTGGGGTCGCACCTTGAAACATAACTTACCGGACGCGGCGCTCCGAGGTACGATCAAGCTCCACTCGGTCACCGGGCAACGATTTGGCCTTCATCCGGCGCTCGCTTGTCCCGCCGAGCCCGCAGTCTTGAGATGACCCAGAAGTGCGCTCGAGCGGAGCTACCGTAGGTTCCGCCGGTCGATCGAGGCGATCCGGTCCGCGTTAAGTTGAGATTCGAGGTTTGACCCCAACTTAAGATGACTGGGCCACCGGGACGTGAAAACGACCATGATTTACACCCATGTGGCAGTTCCGGCTCCGGGCAGAGGGATCACGAGCCCGGCCGATCGTCTCGGGAGCGTGACGGAATGTCCGGGGGACCGAATTCGTGCGACATCCGGGGGCCGAGGTCCCTCCAAGGGCAATCGGGACAAAGCAATGGAAAACAACTGATGCCGAAGATGTTGAAGCCGGAATCCGGATGTCCCCGCTTCGCCGTTACTAGACAAAACTCGTCCGCTTTGGCCGTTTTCGTTAGGTCCTGTAATATAGAGTTGGACGGCGGAGGATCACGCCCTTGTCGACTTTGGTGGTCCTAAATGGTACATCGAGCTCTGGAAAGACCACTATCGCTCGTGCATTTCAAGACGCTGCTCCTACGATCTATCTCAACTTTTCAGTCGACAGCATTCTGTCTGGCCTTCCTCCCTCCGTCTTGGCGCGAATGATCGGCGGCTTACCAGTCACGGGTCTACGGTTAGCGGAGTTGATCCGTTCGTTCTACGCCTGCACACGTGAACTCCTGCGGACGGGGCATGATCTTGTGATCGACCACGCAGTCACCGCCCGCTACCATGCCGAGGAATTGCTCGCTGCCTGCGAAGGACACGAGACGCTCATCGTCGGAATTGAATGCCCCGTTCCGGTTACGCGTGAGCGTGAGGCGGCTCGAGGAGACCGCCGCGTCGGGCTCGCTGGTCAGCAGTTCGCTAGCATTCACGTATGGCTCGAGTACGATTTGGTGGTCGACACCTCGAAGCAGTCACCATCTGAGGCGGCTGCATCAATCCTCGCTGCTCTCGCATCAGGCGGTGGAGAAGCGATCGGAAGGACACGTCGGAAACTGCAACACGCCTGAGGCCGCCGTCCAACTCTGCGCTGCACCGGACGTTGAACTGCGCCGCGTTAGCTCCCAGTGCGTTACCCTGTTGCGTGCGGTTCAACGCCGGTGAGCGCTGATCCGTTAGACCGCCTGAAGGAGAGGACCACAAATGCGCCTGCTCATGATTACGTTGTGCGTTGGTCTCGTCGGTTGCACGACCACCGGAAGTCAACGAACGGCTCAATCCACGCCTCCCGGGGCTGGCGCTGGATCGAGGGTGGTGGGATTCGTCCTACAGCCCCAGCAAGGCAAGAAGCTCTTTTTCTGTGACGCGCCAGGACTCAACGCTACCGTCAAGTCCAACAGCGCGCAGATGGGTGGCATCGGTGTAGCGGTCGGAACCGCCGAGATCACGCACGGGTCAAACTTCGGCGTTCACAAGGACGAAGACGAGATCGTATTTATCCACAGTGGTAAGGGAAACGTCGTTCTGGGCGACAAAACAATAGCAGCTGCGCCGGGAACGATCATGTACGTGCCTCGTGGAGTTAGGCATGGATTCGTCAATACAGGAGAGGCGCCGTTCACTTTTTTCTGGGTTGTCGCGCCTCCTGGGCTGGCAGATCGCTTTTTGGAAGCTGGTACAGCGTCGTTGACCGATTGTCCGGCACAATAAGCAGCAGCTACCCGGGCGGCGGTCTAACTAGCGCATGCAGCCGACGCGACTCGCAGCATCATTCTCTCAGTTGAGTTACGATCTCCCGTGCGGGTCGCGCGGCTGATGCGCGGTTTGTTATGCGCCTTCTTCTATCACTACTAATTCTGTCCGGGATCGGGTGCCAAGAGCGTACCCACGAGTGGCAGACAATAGGGCCGGATCCAGGCCCGGGCAGGTGACCGCCGATGAAGTTGGGGTCGCACCTTGAAACATAACTTACCGGACGCGGCGCTCCGAGGTACGATCGAGCTCCACTCGGTCACCGGGCAACGATTTGGCCTTCATCCGGCGCTCGCTTGTCCCGCCGAGCCCGCAGTCTTGAGATGACCCAGAAGTGCGCTCGAGCGGAGCTACCGTAGGTTCCGCCGGTCGATCGAGGCGATCCGGTCCGCGTTAAGTTGAGATTCGAGGTTTGACCCCAACTTAACCTACTGGTATCAAGCTGACGACGTGATTTACATGCTGCTCGCGTATTCGAAAGGCGAGCGTGATGATCTCTCGGCGAAGGAGAAGCGCGCTCTTTGCCAGTTGGTCGAGGAGGAGTTCCGATGAAGAAAGAGATGTTCGATGAGCTCACCGCGAGCGTGAAGGAGGCGGGAAAGATCCATCGTGGAAAGGCAAAGGCCTCACGTGAGTTTGTCTTCGATCCCGAAGATGTTCGAACGATCCGGGCGAAACTCAAGAAGTCGCAGGCAGAGTTTGCCCGCATGATCGGCGTGAGCGTCGCAACTCTTCAGAACTGGGAGCAGGGCCGCCGTCAACCAGAAGGGCCCGCGCGCGCTCTGCTCGTCGTTGCATCCCATGCGCCGAAGGTTGTCGAGAAGGCGCTGGCATCAGCCGTTCGCCGCGGCGCATGACAAACGCGCTCGATCGGACTGCCGGCTCGCGTTCTGCTACGCTACAATTGATGTCGAGAATCCAGTGGATCATAGCGATCGCCATTCTTTCTGCCGCAGCGGTAGTCGAGGCGGAAACTCGTGGTCGCGGCGTGTCCAGACCACCTCAGCCAGAGGCGCTCGAGCGGGTCCTGATGCCGTTCGTAGGAGAGGCGCAGGTCGGCGGGCAGTACTGGACGAGCCAGTTTCGAGCGAGGAATGGCAGCGACGGCCCAATCACGATGTTTTTCCCCTTCCCTTGTCAGATCGGGACCGGTTGACCGCCGAATCAGCCCTTCACACTCGAACCGGGTCAGCTCCTGGTCAATCCCACCTACGCCGGAAGCCGCGGCGTATTTCTTCACGTCGAAAAAAACGGACTGCGGAAACTCCACTACACACTGCGGGTCGAAGATATCGCGGGCATGATCGTCGTTGGTAGAGTCTTTCTGGGAACCGAACTGCCTCTGGTGAAAGAAGAACAGTTCTCGACCGAAGTGACTCTGCTCAACGTTCCTGCGAGAGGCTGGGAGGAAACATTCTTACGCATTTACGCCTCCAGCAGCGCAGCGACTCCGGTGACCATTGAGATCTATTCATCAGTATTCGAAAAGGAACTGCTATTGATGACAGAGCAGGTCATTCTCGAAGCTGGTGAGAAAATAGATGGTTTTGAAGCGCATCCAGCATTTGCGATGGTTGACCTCACGAGCGTCCTGGCTTCGATTGCAGATCAGGCCGAACAGGGCAGATTGAGCGTCAAGGTAATCTCTGACTCAGATGCGGAGCTATGGGCATTCCTTGCCGTGACGGAACGGGGAGATCGATCGTTTACCGCAATCACCCCTGGACGCTGATGGGCCCAACCTACGGGTCGAAGAAGACCAGCGCACGCTCGACCATTACTCAAGCTTGCAACGCGGCAGGTGACCGCCGGACCGTTATGCGACTTTCGATACCCGAGGTAAGATCTCACTGATGGAAACCGCAAAGGAACAGGTGAAGCGGATCCTCGATACTCTGCCTGACGATGCGAGCTACGAGGATATCCAGTACCACATCTACGTTCGGCAGCGGATCGAACAGGGTCTTGCTGACGTGGAGGCCGGCAGAGTGATCCCGCACGAGGAAGTGGTCCGCCGACTCGCGAAATGGCGAGACGCATAGTCTGGGCAGAGTCCGCCGTTACCGCGCTGATCGAAGCCGCCGAATACATCGCTCAGGATTCAGTTGTGTACGCAGCGGCTTTGGTGAACGGCGCAGAGAAGGCAGCGGAGTCGCTGGTCTCGTTCCCACTCAGGGGCCGGGTCGTTCCGGAGTTTGGCGATCCCGAGCTACGGGACCTTTTCGTCGGCAGCTATCGACTGATGTTTCGTGTAACGGACGAGAGTTCGCATCGTCTCCTTCGTTCACGGCGCTCGAAATCTTGCTGACCTGTCTCCCGATTGATGACGAGTCGCATAACCCGGCGTTGCAGCGGTGCACCTCACCCATCTCTTCGGTAGAATGCCGGGCGGTGAACGAGGACGAGGAAAGGGAGCTCATCGTTGCAGCGCGTGAGGGGCGGGACTACGCGATCGCGCCCTACTCCGGCTTCCGGGTCGGTGCGGCGCTCCGCAGCTCCGGCGGCGAGACCTTTCGCGGCTGCAACGTGGAGAACGCGAGCTACGGTCTGACGATGTGCGCCGAGCGGGTGGCGCTCTACAGCGCTCTCGCGAAGGGCGTTCGCGATTTCGACGCGGTTGCCGTAGTCACCGAGGCCGACCCACCATCGAGCCCCTGCGGACCGTGCCGCCAGCTCCTGTGGGAGTATTGCGGCGACATCGAGGTCGTCATGGCGAGCGTCCAAAGCAAAGAGACCGTTCGCCAGCGACTCTCCGAGCTTCTGCCGAATCCATTCGAACTAAAGGGGGAGGAGACTTCATGAAGTTCACTTCGATCGCCATGCCGCTCATCCTGCTGTTGTCGGGGTGTGCGAGCGCGCCGGGCCCCGCCGTTTCCGACGATCGGGCCCGGGCCGACATTCTCATCCTCGACGGAACGATCGTCCCGGTGACCTCCGAGCCGTTCGTCGGGTCGCTGGCGATCGACGATGGCGTGATCGTGGCGCTCGGTCCGACCTCCGGAATTGTCGATCGATACTCGGCGGATGAGACGATCGACGCGAGCGGTGCAGCGGTCCTCCCAGGATTCGTCAACGCGCATACGCATGCGCCGATGACCCTTTTCCGCGGTATCGCGGACGACCTGCCGCTGATGGAGTGGCTGACCGGTTTCATCTTCCCGGCCGAAGCCGAAAACGTCGACCGGGACTTCGTCCGGGCCGGTACGCGGCTGGCCGCGGCGGAGATGATCCGATCGGGAACCACGACGTTCGCCGACATGTACTACTACGAGTCGGACATCGCCGAGGAGACTCGCCGTACCGGGCTTCGCGCGGTCCTCGGAGAGACGATGATCGACTTTCCCGCGCCGGACAACCCGACCTGGGACGCTGCTGTGGCCTACGTCCGCCGGTTCGTTGCGAGATGGAAGGGCGACGAGCTGATCACGCCCGCGATCGCTCCGCACGCCCCCTTCACCGTTTCCCCCGAGCATCTTCAGGAGGTTCGCGCGCTCGCAACCGAGCTCGGTGTTCCGATCCTGATCCACCTCGCCGAGACCACCGACGAGGTTTCGCAGATCGAGACCCGTCATCAGACGAGCCCGACCCGGTTGCTCGCGAACCTCGGGTTTCTGGCCGATGACGTCGTCGGTGCTCACGGCATCCATCTCGACGACGAAGACATCCGGCTCCTCCGGCGTTACGAGACCGGGATCGTCCACTGCCCGGAGAGCAACATGATGCTCGCGAGCGGGGTGGCACGGGTAGGGGACCTCCTCGCCGCGGGAGTCGAGCTCGGTCTCGGAACCGATGGTCCGGCGGGATCGAACAACAATCTCGACATGATCGAGGAGATGGCGAGCGCGGCCCGGCTTCAGAAGATCCACTCGATGGATTCCTCCGCGATCTCGTCGCGCGTGGTTCTGGAGATGGCGACCATGGGGGGCGCCAGGGTGCTCGGTCTCGACGATCTCATCGGCTCGCTCGAAGTCGGCAAGCGGGCGGACGTGATCGTCATCGATCTCGAGGATCCGGGAATCCAGCCCGTTTACTCGGTCGAGTCCGCGATCGTCTACGCGGCCAACGGTGCGGACGTCGAGGCGACCATCGTCGACGGAAAGATGCTGATGAGGAATCGACGTCTGCTGACCCTCGATGAGGATGAGGTCATGCGGGATGCTCAGGTGATCCGCGACCGCGTCGTCGCGAGTCTCGCCGCGGAATGAGAAGGCGCCTCCTGGCGCGTCGTAGCCACGCCGATCGGTTGATGCTGACCGGGAATCAAAATCGGGCATCATTCCGGAAAGCGTTTCGAGACCGTAGCCGGAACCGGAGGCTACGCCGAGCGATCTGTTTTTTTGTTGCAGATTTCCGGCTGAGATCGGAGTACCATCTGAGGCGTTTTCGGAGGAGGAGAAAATCATGGCTGATCAGAACGACAACGGATTGATTGACAAAGCGAAGGATGCGGGAGAGAGAGTCGTCGACGCTCTCGAGAGGGCGGGACACATCGCTGCTTCCGGAGCGAAGTCCGCATATGAAACCGTCGAGAGCACCGCTCGCACCGTGAAGGATAAGGTCACGGGCGAAGGGAGCTCGAGCAAAAAACCCGCGCGAAGAAAATCGAAGAAATCGACGCGCAAGAGCCCGGCGAAGAGATCTGCTAAAAAGTCGACAAGAAAGAGCCCGGCGCGTAAGTCCGCGACGAAGTCAGCGGCCCGCAAATCCGCGAAGAAGTCCGCCGCCCGCAAGTCCGCGAAGAAGTCAGGCGCCCGCAAGTCCGCGAAGAAGTCAGGCGCCCGCAAGTCCGCGAAGAAGAAGTCGGCCCGGAAACCGGCGAAGAAGTCCGCCGCCAGGAAGTCCGCGAAGAAGTCCTCGAAAAAGAGCGCGCGGCAACCAGCGAAGAAATCCGGCAGAAAATCAGCGACCCGGAAAGCGACCAAAAAGCGATCGACGAAAAAGACCGCACGGAAGAGTCCGGCGCGCAAGTCCGCAAAGAGCACTCGCGCTCGAAGAAGGTGAGAGGGTTGCAGGTTTGAGGTCGGAGGTTGGAGGGGCGCTGCGCAGTCGCCGCCGATGCAGGCTGCCCTGAGCGGCACCGGTGACTCACGAGCCCCCGCCCAGATTCTTCGCCCGCGCTTCGCCGGGCTCAGAATGACGAATGTTGTGTTTGTGAAGCGACGATCCTCGACGAACGTTTGCTCTCGCGAAACCCACCCCGCCTCGTCATCCTGAGCCGCCGAAGGACGGCGAAGGATCTGGCGGCAGGCTCGTGACTGAATGACGCGGAAGTCATCACGTCGATTCACGACCACCCCGCCCGGATTCTTCGCCCGCGCTTCGCCTCAGAATGACGAGTGGTGTGTGTTGCGCGATCTGAGCGGCGATGCCGAATCCGTTTGCAGAAAGTTAACAATTCGGAGGCTTGACATTTTCCGGAATTGATCCTAGCTTAGAGCTGACATCGACAGCTGCACAAAAAGCCGGGGGCGTAAGCCCCTTTTTTTGTCTGGCTGGAGCGCAAAAAGGCGGACCTCGGCGTACCGCCTTTTTTGTTATCAGGACGATCTTTGGAATTCGAGGCGGGGGATGTCGTGGTCGCCCACGTTAGTGGTCGATGACACGACCTTCCAGGCCTCGAAGCTCATCGTGGTGCAGTAGGGTTGGGTGGAGAACGGGGGTGGCGGCGCATTCCGGGTGAGGGGCGCCGCCACCGCTCGTTGTTTTTTCAGTTTCGATGGGAAGCGATCTCCTGCAGCGGGCGGAGCGTGAGTCGTTTCGCCTGTTTTTCCCGAATCCCCTCGACGCATGCGATCGCTGCCGAAAGGGTGGTGATGCACGGGATCGACCTCTGAAGCGCGATCTTCCGAATGTAAGTGTCGTCGTAGTGAGCGTGACGGCCGAGCGGAGTATTGATGATCAGATCGATCTCTCCATTGATCATCCGGTCGACCACGTTCGGGCGTCCCTCGTGAACCTTCAGGACGAGATCCGCGGCGACTCCGACCGACGCGAGATGGTCGCGGGTTCCTCCTGTGGCGATCAGTTTGAACCCGAGCTCGACGAGATCGGCCGCGACCCGTCCGATCTGCTGCTGGTCGGGATCGTTGACCGAAATGAACGCTCTGCCGCTGGTCGGCAGCTCGGTTCCCGCACCGAGCAACGCTTTCGCGTAGGCCTCTCCGAACGTCGACGACACGCCCATGACCTCGCCGGTCGACTTCATCTCGGGTCCGAGCACGGTGTCTTCGTGAGGAAATTTGGCGAAGGGGAAAACCGGCGCCTTGACGAAGTAGTCGTCGAGCGCGACCTCCGAGGTGAGCCCCAGCTCCTCGAGCGTCTCTCCGGCCATCACCCGGGCGGCGAGCCGCGCGAATGACACGCCGGTCGCCTTCGATACGTACGGGATCGTCCGGGAAGCACGTGGATTGACCTCGAGCACGTAGATCTCGCCCGCGTGAATTGCGAACTGAACGTTGACCAGCCCGACGACGTCGAGTCGTTTCGCGAGCTCGACGGTGTGGCGTCTGATTCGTTCCTGGTCTTCGGGGCTCAGTTTCCAGGGGGGAATGACCGTGGTCGAGTCACCGGAGTGAATCCCCGCTTCCTCGATGTGCTGCATGATGCCGGCGAGCACGACGGTCTTGCCGTCGGAGATGGCGTCGACGTCGACCTCGATCGCATTCTCGAGAAAGCGATCAATGAGCACTGGCCGGTCGGGGGATGCCTCGACCGCTTCGGCCATGTATTGCTCGAGGGTTTCGTCGTCGTAGACGATCGCCATCGCCCGCCCTCCGAGAACGTAAGAGGGGCGGACGAGAACGGGATATCCGATCTCATGAGCAACTGTGCGGGCCTGCTCGATGTCGGTGGCGATCCCGTACTTCGGAACCGGAATGCCGGCTTCGTCGACGAGCCTGCCGAAACGCTCACGGTCTTCTGCGAGATCGATCGAATCCGTGGGCGTTCCCCACAGTGTCACCCCCGCCTTTTCGAGACCCGCGGCGAGCCCGAGAGGAGTCTGTCCCCCGAGCTGCACGATGACCCCATCCGGCTTTTCGCGGTGAACGATCTCGAGGACGTCCTCGAGCGTGAGGGGCTCGAAGTAGAGTCGATCCGATGTGTCATAGTCGGTCGACACCGTTTCGGGATTGCAATTGACCATGATGGTCTCGACGCCGGCCTCGCGCAGAGCGAGCGCGGCCTGGACGCAGCAGCAGTCGAACTCGATTCCCTGGCCGATCCGGTTCGGCCCCGACCCGAGGATCATGACCTTTCTCCGGTCGGTCGGATCGGACTCGTCGAACTGCTCGTAGGTCGAGTACATGTAGGGGGTCGATGCTTCGAATTCGCCGGCGCAGGTGTCGACTCTTTTGTAGACCGGCCGGACGCCGAGCTCGTGGCGCAGAGCGCGGACGTCGGACTCCTCCTCGTCCCGGAGGCGCGCGATTCGCTTGTCCGAAAAGCCGAACCGTTTCCACCGCCGCAGCTCGGCAGCAGCGGGCCTGCTCGAAGCCGACCGCTCGATTTCCGATTCGACCTCGATGATGCTCGCGAGCTGTCGAAGAAACCAGCGGTCGATCTTCGAGGACTCGTAGATCTTCTCGAGATCGATCTTCTGACGAATTGCGTCCCCGACGGCGTAGATCCGCCAGGGAGTGGCTACGCCGACCTTTTTGAGGAGCTCCTCTTCGGTCAGGTCCTGAAACCGGTATCGAGGGTCGAGCCCGGCCGACTTCGTTTCCAGCGACCGCAGGCCTTTCTGTAGTGCCTCGGGGAACGTCCTGCCGATCGCCATCACCTCACCGACCGACTGCATCGAGAGCCCGAGGCGCGGCTGGGTGTGGCGGAACTTCTCGAACGCAAACCTGGGAATCTTCACGACGACGTAGTCGAGCGCGGGCTCGAAACAGGCGGGCGTCTTCTCCGTGATGTCGTTCGGGATCTCGGCGAGCGTGTAACCGACGGCAAGTCGGGCGGCGATCTTCGCGATCGGGAAACCGGTCGCTTTGGATGCGAGAGCCGAGGAGCGGGATACGCGGGGATTCATTTCGATGACGACCCGGCGCCCGGTTTCGGGATCGACGGCGAACTGAATGTTCGAGCCTCCGGTCTCGACTCCGATCGCGCGAATCACCTGAATTGCCTCGTCCCGCATCGCCTGGTATTCGAGATCGGAGAGAGTCATCTGTGGCGCCACGGTGATCGAGTCGCCCGTATGGACCCCCATCGGATCGAGGTTTTCGATCGAGCAGACGATGATGACGTCATCGTTTGCGTCGCGCATCAGCTCGAGCTCGAACTCCTTCCATCCGAGCACCGACTCTTCGATGAGGACCTTGTGTACGGGAGAGAGTCGGAGGCCCCGCTCGACGATCTCGCGAAGCTCTTCGACGTTGTACGCGATGCCACCACCGCTGCCTCCGAGCGTGAACGAGGGGCGGACGACGAGCGGATAGCCGATCTCGACCGCGAGCGTCACCGCTTCGTCGATCGATCCGACGTGCCCGGAGCGGGGCACCGCAATCCCCTCAGCCTCCATCGTCTCCTTGAACAGCTGCCGGTCTTCGGCGCGTCGAATCGTGTCGTAGCTGGCTCCGATCAGCTCGGCTCCGGTCTCCTCGAGTACGCCCATCTCATGGAGCGCGATCGCGAGGTTCATCCCGGTCTGTCCACCCACCGTCGGAAGGATCGCGTCGGGCCTTTCCATCCGGACGATCTCGGCGACGACCTCGGGCGTCAGCGGCTCGATGTAGGTCCGGTCGGCGAGACGCGGGTCGGTCATGATCGTCGCAGGGTTGGAGTTGACCAGAATCACGCGGTAGCCTTCTTCGCGAAGAGCCTTGCATGCCTGCGTGCCGCTGTAGTCGAACTCGCACGCCTGACCGATCACGATGGGTCCACTTCCAAGGATCAGGATCGATTCAATGTCGTTTCGTCTCGGCATCTCGGCGCGGGGATCATAGCAGGGTGCCCCGGGAGCCATTCTTGCTTCGGAGCAGACGCGTGACCGACAGGCTCGTCAACTGGGAAGCGCTGGAGCTCACCGTCGACGGAGCGAAGCTCGAGCGGATCGCCCAGCGGCGGATCAAAGCCTCCGGAGCGCCCATCGAAAAGCTGCGACTCACCTTCGCCGATTCCCTGTTGCGGGTCAACGGTTCGTACCGGAAAGTGATCGCGATTCCCTTCGAGGTCCGGATCGAGCGGCTCGAGACCAGAGGAAAGGAGCTGGTCGTCCCGATCGGTTCGATTTCCGCGGGAGGTCTTCCGGTACCGAAGATCCTTTCCTCGTTGATCGAGGCAGCGGTTGCCGATGGCGCAATCCGATACGATGGGAAGAGGGTGGTGATCCGACTGGACCGATTCTTGCCAGATTTCGTAGATGTCGAGATCGCCGAGGCTCGGATCATCAGAAGCGGTCTGTTCATTCGGACAGCGAGTGGTGGAGCCGACCCGCCGGAACCCGGAGGAATGAATGTCTGACGACCCTGAAATCATCGAGCCGGAAGTAGAGACGTCGATTCGTGCCGACCTGGACGAAAGCCGTGCGAACCGCTTCTACGATCGGATCAGAAAGAGGATCCTCCGCACGGTCGAAATGCGCGGCACGAAGCTCGGCCGGAAGGGTGATTTTCTTCTGCTCGCCCCCGATGTTTTCATCCTTCTTTTCCGACTGTTCAACGACGATCGCGTCTCGGCAAAGAACAAGGCACTCCTCGGTTCGGGTCTCGCCTACTTCATCTTTCCGCTCGACGTCGTTCCGGAGGCCATCTTTGGTCCCATCGGCTTTCTCGATGATCTCGTTTTCGGCGTCTACATTCTGAACAAGATGCTCACCGACACCGACGAGGAGATTCTCAGACAGCACTGGAGTGGCGACGTCGACCTGCTGGCGATGATCCGGAAGGTGCTGATGTCGGCCGAGAAACTGGTCAGCCGGCAGTTCGTCGATCGGATCAGGAAAATCGTCGGCTGATCATCCCCGGAGACGAAGCGCCAGAGTCGCGAGGCCGAGAAACGAGAAGAAGCCAGCCACGTCGGTCAGCGTCAAAACGAAGATCGACGAAGAGACCGCCGGATCGAAGTCGAAGCGCTCCAGGATCAGCGGGATCAGACTCCCGAGCGTGCTCGCGATCGTCATTGCAGCCGTCATCGCGATCATGATCAGGCCCGCGAGCAACGGGTCCCTCGTCCAGATCAGAACGATCACCGCCGCGAGCAGACCGTTCGCCAGCCCGTTCATCAGTCCGACCAGCAGTTCCTTCCACACCACCCCCAGCCCGGTCCTCCACTGAACCTCCCCGAGTGCGAGCGCCCGGACGAACACCGTGAGGCTCTGCATTCCGGCATTGCCGCCGAGACCGCCCACGATCGGCATCAGCGCTGCCAGGATCGCCCAGCGCCCGATGGTACCTTCGAATAGAGAGATGACGGCCGCGGTAAGGAATGTCATGACGAGATTCACGACGAGCCACGGGAAGCGCGAACGGAAAGCGGATCGCGCGTTGCTCGTGATCCGTTCGCTCACGGCGACGCCGCTCAGATGGAGCAGGTCTTCCTCGGCCTGTTCCTGAATGACGTCGATGATGTCATCGACCGTGACGACACCGAGCAGCCGGTTCTGCGAGTCGACGACCGGGATCGAGAGGAGGTCGTACTTGGCAACCAGACGTGCGACCTCTTCCTCCGACGCGTCCACCGATGCGCGTACGACACTTTGCAGCCGTACCTCGGAGAGCGTCGTTTCGGGATCCGCCAGGATGAGGGTTCGCAGCGACAGAACGCCGTTCAGATGATTCTCCGCGTCGACGGTGTACGCGTAAAAGAAAGTGTCCTTTCTCGGATAGGAACGAAGCTGGTCGATTGCCTGCCCGACGGTCATCCCTTCGTCGAGGGCCAGGAAGTCGGTCGTCATCAGCGAACCGGCAGTGTCCTTTTCGCCGGCGAGAAGTGCCTCGAGACTCGCGCCTCGTGATGTTCCGAGACGCTCGAGGATCGCCGCGAGCCGTTCCTCGTCGAGCAGGTCGAGCAGGTCGGCAGCATCGTCGGGCGCGGAGGTGCCACAGACCGAGGCGAGCGTTGCGTCACTCATCTCGCCGAGCAGCTCGGTCAGATTCGTCTGGTCGACCTCGAGAAGCACCGCCCCCGCCTTGCCCGCGTCGATCAGAAGATTGATGAACCGGTCGCGATCCTGAGGGAGCAGCATCGGAAGAATGGGCGAGAGATCGGCGGGGAGTGTCTTGTCGATCACCTTCCGCAACTGCGGCGTCGCGTTGTGACGCAGAAGGCGCGAAATCAGCTGGTGATAAGACCGGGACGAGTGAGTCACCGGCTGACGAGGCGAGCGTTCCATCCGCGGGTCACGGTAATTGAAACGCAGTACCGGCGCAACGGGCCGGAGCCCCTGGATGCCCCATGCTTCCAGCCGTGCGACTGTGCTGCTCAGGTGACGGCGATGGACCCTTTCGCCGAAGCAACCGCACGTTTCCCGGCATCGAAGACCTGGACCGAATAGTCGAACTTCGATCCGGCCGCCGAGCTGCGGATCTGCCCGGTGAAATGCCGATGCGGCCTGTAGCCCCTCGGTACTTTCGACGAAAACTTCGATTTCGCGACAGGCTTCTTTCTGCCGAACTCGATCAGCACGTTCTTGACGATGACGTCGGTTCCGTGGTGGTAACGGAAGTCCCATTCCACCCCGTCGTCGACCGCGACCTCGAGCTGCGGCGGGCGGACCAGGAGCCGAATCTCGCCGTCGTCGCTGAGGACTTCGATCCGGATCGTGTGTGTCCTGATCTCGAGCGAAGGATGAACCGACTCTTCGTGCTCGCGATCAGCCGATGCCGGGGGCGCGGCGGATCCGTCGGCGTGGGCCGCCCGTTCCGGCACCGGCATGAATGAGGTCGGCCGGGGACGTTCTCCTCCGGTCGAGATCCATCGCGCGAGCTTGGGAGCGGGCTTCGGCGTCGGTACTCGCGTGCTCTCCGGCAGCGACTCGGATGAGACGGTTGCCGCGGTCCTGTCGGATCCCTTTGCGCCGGTCGCTGCCGGCGGTGTGCCCTTTCGATTCGATGCTCTCGGTCGAGGCGCTTTCGAGCCTGGCCGGCGGCCGGGCTTTCTCTTCGCTGCCGATTTCTTCGCGGCTTTTCGGGAAGCCGGCTTCGCCTTCTTCGCGGCGGAGGGCCGCGACTTCGTTCGCGACTTTTTCGCGACTCCCTTCTTCTTTGTTGCTTTCCTCGCGACTTTCGTTTTCCGGGCGGCGGCCTTCTTCGAAACGGCCTTCCGGGCTTTCGACCGGGCTGGTTTCTTCCGAGCAGGCGCCTTGCGGGCCGGCTTCTTCCGCCCGGGCGCCTTCCTGGCCGGCTTCTTCCGAGCAGGCTTTTTCGGGGCGGGCTTCTTCCGAGCGGGAGCCTTCCGAGCCGGCTTCTTTTTGGCCGGGGCCCGCTTCTTTGCCGGCTTTTTCCTCGTGGCCGGTTTTCGCTTTCGTGAAGTGGCGCCGCTGGATCTCGTCGTGGCTCGTCTACCGCTCGACTTGCGCCCTTGCGCCTTTGAGGGTGTCTTTCGAGCCGATCTGCGGGTGGTTTTCGCCGACGAACTGGTTTTCCGAGACTTTTTCGCGGTTCTGGACCGTGTCCCGCCGGAGCTGCGAGTCTTACCCTTTTTGGTTGCCATTGAACTCCCGGCTCCCGTGCGCCGACCTCTGGGCTCGGGCCTCGGGGCGTTTTGAAGTGCCCGAAATATAGCACGGCCGGAGAGGGAACCGAAAGCGGGTCGAGTGGCGGGAAGCCCGTATTGTGGACGATGGTGGACTTTTGTGGACTGTCGTGGTAATTTGGCCGTCATTCGGGTCGGTTCGGGACTCGATCGGTGAAACGGTGGAACTGAGCGAGCTCATGGGGCATGCCCCGGCCAAAGTCGATGCGAAGGGGAGGATCAAGATTCCCACGGCATTTCGCTCGATCATCGAGGAGAGATACGGAAACGAGTGTTTCATCACCTCCTTCGAAGGCGACAAGGCCCTCCTCTACCCGATTCCGGTCTGGCGCGAGTTCAATGCCCGTCTGGCAAAGGTGCCGAGCACATCCCCTTCGAAGCGCAAGCTGATGGAGCGGGTGCACTACTACGGCCAGACCTCCACGATCGACGGACAGGGAAGGGTGCTCCTGCCGGCAGTTCTCCGCGATCGCGCGGGACTCGACGGGGAAGTCGTCGTGCTCGGAAGCAGTGATCATCTGATCGTGTGGAGTCAGGCGGCGATCGATCAGCGGATGAGCGAAGACCCGCTGACGGATGAAGACTACAGGGAGCTCGAGCTTCACGGGGTGTGATTCCCCATGACGCACGAGCCGGTTCTTTTAAAAGAGGTTGTCGAGCTGGTCAGACCGGTGGCCCCGGCCGGAGTCATCGTCGATGCGACGGTGGGCCTGGGTGGGCACAGCGAAGCGCTGCTGGAGCGCTGGCCGGAAGCGGAACTGATCGGCATCGACAGGGATCCGATGGCGCTGGAAGCGTCGGCGGATCGACTCGGGCGGTTTGGAGATCGGGTGAGGTTGATCGAAGGACGGCACGAGCTGCTCATTGAGATTCTGAAGTCTGCAGGAGTGAAGCGGATCGACGCGCTGGTCGCGGATCTCGGGGTGTCGTCGATGCAGTTCGACACGGCGGAGCGCGGCTTTTCGTTTCGCCAGGACGCGCCTCTCGACATGAGGATGGGTCGTGAAGGGCGGACGGCCGCGGATCTGGTCAACGAGCTGCCGGAGCAGGAGCTGGCCGGGATTCTCCGGAAGTACGGGGAGGAGCCGAAGGCGCGGGCGATCGCCGCCGCGATCGTGCGAGCGCGTCGATCGGAGCCGATCAGGACGACCGCGGCTCTCGCGGCGATCATCCGGGAAGTCAGCCGCCCGGCGCGCAACAGGATCGATCCAGCCACGCTGACGTTTCAGGCGCTTCGCATCGCGGTGAACGAGGAGATCGAGGGGCTGGCCGGGTTCGTCCGGGACGGAGTCGAAGTCCTGGCGGCCGGGGGTCGCATCGGGATCATCTCCTTTCATTCGCTGGAGGATCGCGCGGTGAAGCAGACGCTGCGGGAGCTCACGGGGGAATGTCGATGTCCTCCGAGGCTGCCTGAATGCGTTTGCGACCCGGTGGAGCGCGTGAGTCTGGTGGAGCGGAAGGCGATCAAGGCCTCGGCCGAGGAAGTGGATCGCAATCCGAGGTCACGGAGCGCACGGCTTCGGGTTGCCGAGCGACTGCAGATCGAGGAAGCGTGAAGTTGCAGAGAGTGAGTGTGACCGCACGAGAGTCAGGGTGCGGTGCTTCAGGGAGCCGGCAGTTTGCGGAGCCATGAAGCAAGGGTGAAGGTCCGGGAAGGGTTGGGTGTGATCACGATCGGATCGAGCTCGGGAGGGGTGGAGCGTGTGTGGGTGGGTGTGTGTGGATAGCTCGGACGGGCGTGTGCGTGAAGGCAGGCCTTCATCCTTGTTTCATGGTTCGGCCAGGGGAACGGGATGTACGCACAACAGAAGGCAATTGACAATGTTCACATCGTACGGGAGCGAGACCGGCAGAGGTTTCGCGAGCTGCTCGCGGTGTGCTCGCTCGCGATTCCGATCGGAATCTTTCTGCTTCTTTTCTCGTGGCAGAACATTGAGGTAATCCGGCTCGCACGCGAGGCGACGGTTCTCCAGGAGATGCGCTCGGAGCTGGAGCGGGTGAATCGCAGGCTCGCTCTCGAGATGGAGACGCGTACGGCACTGAGTGACATCAGCCGGCGGGCCGGGGATCTCGATCTTCAACCGGCGGACTCGGTCGTCGTCGTCAGGATCGAGTCCGGAGCGGACACACGATGAGTCTGCAGCGGAAGCGGATGATCGTTCTGTTCGCGCTTCTGACCGTTTGGGCCGGTGGCGTCGTGGCGCGCCTCGCCTGGATTCAGCTCGCGCGGCACGACCACTACGTCGCCAAGGCGGCGCGACAGCACGAGCGGACGATTCAGCTGACACCGCTGCGAGGCTCGATCTACGACGCGCGCAGCCGTCTTCTCGCGGAGAGCGCGGCAGCCCCCTCCATCTACGTCGATCCCCAGGCCATTCGGAATGTCGATCTCGACGCGGCCGCATTGTCGCGGATTGGAGGGATCGGACTCTCCGAGGAAGCGCTGAGAGACCGCCTGAGCGGGTCGAATGAATTCGCGTGGGTTGCACGACAGGTGGACACGGGCACGTGGGACCAGGTACGGGCGCTGTCGATTCCGGGGGTCCACTCCGTCGAGGAGCATCGCCGCGTCTATCCGAATCGCAGTCTGCTCGCCAATGTTCTGGGGATCGTCGGCGTCGATGGAGGAGGGTTGGGCGGACTCGAACATTCTCTCGATCGATTCGTGCGCGGCGAATCCGGTGTGATGACCGTGATTCGCGACGCTCGTCGCGGGATGTATCTGCTCGACGCGGACACGAAGGGGGCGGTCGACGGCTACGATCTGAGGCTGACCGTGGACGAGGTCATCCAGCACTTCACCGAGTCGGCCCTCGAACAGGGCGTGCGGAGCTCGGGCGCAAAGGCCGGCGTGGCAATCGTGATGGAACCGCACAGCGGTGCGATCCTCGCCATGGCCTCGGAGCCTTCCTTCGATCCGAATGATTACGGGCGATATCCGCAGTCGTCGTGGCGTAACCGCGCGGTTCAGGACATCTATGAACCCGGCTCGACGTTCAAGATCGTGACTGCCGCGGCGGCGGTCGAGGAAGGGGTCGTGACCCCGTCGCAGCTGGTCGATTGTGGCGAGGGAAGAATCGATGTGGCGGGAGTGACGATCCGTGACCACGGTGGCCATCAATACGGAATCATTTCTTTCGAGGATGTTCTCGTGAAGTCCTCGAACGTAGGGACAATCCAGGTGGCGATGGCACTCGGACCGAGGCGATTGCACGATTACGCGAGAGCGTTCGGCTTCGGAGAGCAGACGGGGCTCGAGTTGCCGGGCGAAGCCGCGGGGATTCTGAGACCTGTCGATCGCTGGTCGGGTGTTTCCACGGCTTCGATCGCGATTGGACAGGAGATAGCGGCAACCCCCCTGCAGATGCTGATCGGAACCTGTGTCATCGCGAACGGAGGTCTGCGAGTGGTCCCACGGATCGTCGACCGCGTGAGCGATGAAAATGGCCAGACCGTCTATGAGCCCGAGCCGATCGAGCCCGTTCGAGTCATCTCGGAACGGACGGCCGCGCTCATGAACGAGATGCTCAAGGCGGTCGTCGATCGTGGGACGGGAGCAAAAGCTTCGCTGTCGAACCACAAAGTCGCGGGAAAGACGGGCACTGCGCAGAAAGCTGTCGGAGGCCGTTACTCGGACACCCTGTCGGTCGCGTCGTTCACCGGCTATGTGCCGGCAGATCGTCCGCGGATCGCAATTGTCGTGCTTCTCGATGAGCCTCAGTCGTCCCAGTACGGAGGGGAAGTCGCCGGCCCGGTCTTCCGAGCCATTGCGGAGCAGACTCTTCGCTACCTCGAGGTGGACTCGGCGCAGCCGGGCGAACGAAGGATGCGGATCGAACGTCCGATTCGAATCGCGGCCACCGTCGAGGCGCCTGCCGGTCGAACGACGCTCGCGCGGGGAGACGGTGGGGTCTCGCGATGAAGTTGTCGGCCGTACTCGCCGCGATCGAAGCCGAACATCTCTCGGGTCCGGCTGACGTCGAGATCTCTTCGGTCGAGTCCGACTCGCGCCGGTGCTCGAAAGGGAGCCTGTTCGTCGCAATCCGTGGATTCGAGCAGGATGGCTCGCAGTTCGTCCCCGCAGCCGCCGAGCGGGGCGCGGTCGCCGCGCTCGTAGAGACGGAGATCGGCCCCGTCGATGGCGTTTCGATCTGGAAGATGCCGAACGGCAGGATTGCGCTCGCTCGAGCGGCCGCGGCGCTGTTCGATCACCCGGCGGAGAAGCTCCGGATCATCGGCGTGACGGGAACATCCGGCAAGACGACGATCACGAGAATGATCGAAGCGATTCTCGACAAGACCGGTGATCCGGTCGGCCTGATCGGAACGATCGAGTATCGCGCGGGAAAAGTTCGCGAGGTGGCGGATCGCACGACCCCGGATGCGGCGGTGCTCCAGGAATGGTTCGCGCGCATGGTCGACGAAGGGGTCGATCGCGCGGTGATGGAGGTCTCTTCGCACGCGCTCGCTCTTCACCGGACGCTCGGGGTGACGTTCGCCGCCGCGGTTTTCACGAATCTGTCGCGGGACCATTTCGACTTTCATGCGGACTTCGAGGATTACTACGCCGCGAAGAGACGGCTCTTCGATCAGATTCCGGAGCAGGGCCGCCTGGCAGTCGTCAATCTCGACGATTCGTACGGCCGGCGCCTGATCGATGAGATCGGAATGGATCGCTGTCTGACGTTCGGCACCGGCCGGGAAGCCGCCATCCGGCCCGCCGGCGATCTGACGATCTCGACCGACGGGATCCGCGGCCATCTCGAAACGCCCCGGGGCCGGGTCGCCATCGAGTCTCCCATCCTCGGAATGCCGAACCTCTACAACTGGATGGCGGCGGTCGGGGCAGCTCTCACGGTGGATGTCGAGATACCGGTGATCGAGCGCGGGATCGCCTCTCTCGAGACGATTCCCGGACGGTTCGAGCGGGTAGGCTCGGGCTCGCCCGAAGCACCGGCAGTCATCGTCGACTATGCCCATAAGCCGGATGCGCTCGAAAAGCTGATCCACGCCGTCCGGGAGCTCGCGGAGGGGCGGCATGTCTGGGTCGTTTTCGGCTGCGGCGGCGATCGCGACAAGGGGAAGCGCCCGCTCATGGGAGAGGTCGCGTCGCGGCTCGCCGACCGCGTCGTGATTACGAGCGACAATCCGCGCCGGGAAGATCCGCGCGCGATCATCGACGAGATCGTGCGCGGCTGCGGAGCTCGCGACAAGATCGAGATCATCGTCGAGAGGCGTGAAGCGATTGCACGCACGATCCATGAAGCGCCCTCCGACGTGGTCATTGTGATCGCGGGGAAAGGACACGAGGACTATCAGGTCGTCGGTGATCGAATCGAGCATTTCGACGATCGTGAAGAAGCAGAAGAGGCATTGGCCGGAAGAAAGAATTCTGTTAATAGATAATGAAAATTGTGATAAAAAGTCGTAAGATATCGTGTATCCGGTCTCGCGATCTTCCGGCTCCGTCGTCGGATGGGTGGGCGAGAGCAGGTGCGGCGATCGTCAGGCAGTCCCGAGGGAAGGGGACGATCGTGGCGCACGGACGGCGGGGCCGGGAGATGGCGCGACTCGCGCAGTGGGGTCAGCCATGGCCAGCCTGACCTTTGCCCGCATAGCGGAGCTGACGGGTGGGATCGTCGACGCGGGCGGCGAGGTCGAGACCACCCGAGTCGTGATCGACAGCCGGGAGACCGACGAGAGCTCGGTCTTCTTCGCCATACGAGGGGAGCGCCATGACGGACATACCTTTCTCGACTCGGCGCTCGAGCGGGCGGTAGGAGCAGTCGTCGACCGGCCCGTCACGGCACCGCCTGGAAAGGGAATCGTCCGGGTCTCCGACACGACGACGGCACTGCAGGCGCTCGCGACCGGGATTCGTCGGGCGATCGATCCTCAGGTTGCCGGGGTGACGGGCTCGGCCGGGAAGACCACGACCAAGGAGATGCTGGCGACGCTGGTCGAGACGGAGCGCCGCACCTGGCGAACCGCCGGTAATTTCAACAATCACATCGGATTGCCCCTCAGTCTCGCCAACTCGCCGGACGACACCGAAGCGATCATCGCGGAGATGGGGATGAGCGGTCCCGGCGAGATCGCCCTGCTGGCTCGGATCGCGGAGCCGGATCTCGGCGTTTACACGACGATTCAGCCGGTGCACATCGAGTTCTTCGATTCGATCGACGGGATCGCGGCTGCGAAGCGCGAACTGCTCGAGAACATGCGTCAGGACGGCACGGTCGTCATCAACGCGAACGATCGCCGAGTCGTTGCGATTGCGGAGGGCTTTCCGGGACGGATCGTTTCCTATGGAGTCGAAGTCGAAGCCGACTACCTGGCCGAAAACCTGCAGCTCCGCGGACTGCTCGGGTCGACTTTCGATCTCGTGTCGGAAGGGGAGACGCGTCCGATCGAGCTGAGCCAGCCCGGCCGGTTCAATCTCGAGAATTTGCTCGCTGCGATTGCCGGAGCGCGATCGCTCGGCATCAGCTGGGACGGGGTGATGAAAGGTATCGGGCGAGTCCGGCCCGCCAGTCACCGGGGAGAGCTCGTCGAGATCGATGGCTACACCTTGTACGACGATACCTACAACTCGAATCCGCACGCCCTCAGCAGTGCGCTGGAGTTGCTGGCGAAAGCCGACGCGAAGGGGCGCCGGATCGCCGTGATCGGCGACATGCTGGAGCTGGGGCGGAACGAGAAGAAGTTCCATTACGACGCCGGCAATCTGGCGCCTGCGTCGATCGATGCGATCGTGGCAGTGGGGGAGCGGTCGAGGTCGGTGCTCGAGGGTGCGATCGATGCGGGGTTCGAGCGAGCGAATCTGTTCCATTTCACCGACGCGGTGAGTGCGGCGGAGTTCCTGAAGACATTTCTCGGCGAGGATGATCTGGTTCTTCTGAAGGCGTCACGTGGAATCGGACTCGATCGCGTGATCGAGATTCTTCGAGGGAACGGCTGATGCTTTATTACCTTCTCTTTCCTCTTCGAGAGTTCATCTCCGGGTTCAATGTCTTCCGCTACATCACGTTTCGAACAGCGTGGGCGGCGCTGACGGCGCTGGCCATCTGTTTCGTGATCGGGCCATACCTGATCCGCCAGCTCGCCCGGATCAAGGCGGGGCAGTTCATCCGGGAAGAGGGGCCGAAGTCGCACCAGACCAAGTCGGGAACACCGACGATGGGCGGCATCCTGATCGTGCTCGCGATTCTGGTCCCGACGATTCTCTGGGCCGACATCATGAATCCGTTCATCTGGATCATTCTGTTCGTCACGGTCAGCTATGCCGCGATCGGCTTCTATGACGATTTCCAGAAGATCGCGAAACGGCAGAATCTCGGGTTGACGACGAAGCAGAAGTTTTCGCTTCAGATTCTCGTCGCCCTGATCGCGGCGCTGATGATGGCGTATCTGCCCCAGCTTCGGGAGCAATACAATCCCAACCTGACGCTTCCTTTCTTCGCCGATCTGGTGATCCCGCTCGGGGTCTTCTACATACCGTTCGTCGTTCTGGTTCTCGTAGGTGCGTCGAACGCGGTGAATCTCACCGACGGCCTCGACGGGCTCGCGATCGGATCGGTTCTCGTCGCTGCGGGGACGTATGCGGTGCTCAGCTACGCGGCGGGCAACTTCACGGTCTCCACCTATCTCCGGATCGCCTCGGTTCAGAATGCCGGTGAGCTGGCGGTGTTCTGCGGGGCCATGGTCGGGGCTTCGCTCGGGTTTCTCTGGTTCAATGCGCATCCGGCGAAGGTATTCATGGGCGACGTCGGCTCGCTCGCGCTCGGCGGTGCAATTGGTTGTATCGCACTGATGATCAAGCAGGAGATCCTGCTGGTGCTCGTCGGCGGTCTCTTCGTCCTGGAGGCACTTTCAGTGATCATTCAGGTGATCGCCTTCAAACTGACCGGGCGACGGGTCTTTCGAATGTCGCCACTGCATCACCATTTCGAATTGTCGGGCTGGAACGAGACGCAGGTCGTCGTCCGATTCTGGATCATCGCGATCATTTTCGCGTTGTTCAGCCTGTCTACGCTGAAGTTGAGATAAGGCTTCGTTCGAGGGAGGGGAGGGAAGAGTGAGCACGGAGCGAGTTACGGTATTCGGGGCAGCGCGGTCGGGTGTCGCGGCTGCGAATCTCCTCGTGAGGAGGGGCGCATCCGTGACCGTGACCGACCGGGAGGAAGCCTCCGCTCTGCCGCTGCTCGACAAGCTGCTTCCCGAGGCCGGTCGCGTGCTCGGTGGACATCCCGAGTCAGTTCTCGAGAATGTCGACTACGTCGTCCTCAGCCCGGGAATCCCGGCAACCATCGAACCGCTCCGCACCGCCCGAGAGAAAGGAATCCCCGTGATCTCGGAGATCGAGCTGGCCTTTCGGGCGCTACGAGGGGAAGTCATTGCCGTGACGGGCTCGAATGGCAAGTCGACGACCACGGCTCTGATCGGAGAGATTCTCGATGCCGCGGGGCTCGACCCGATCGTCGCCGGAAACATCGGAGCTCCGCTGAGCGAACAGGTCGACCTCCACCGGGACCGTCACTATGTGATCGAGCTCTCCTCGTTCCAGCTGGAAACCCTCGATACGTTCCGCGCCGACGTCGCGATTCTTCTCAACATCACGCCCGACCATCTCGACCGCTACGATTCGATCGAGCAGTACGCCGAAGCGAAGTACCGGATTTTCGACCGCCAGCGCCGCGATGACGTCGCGATTCTCAACGCGGAGAACCGTTACTGTCTGCGTGCCGCGAGCGCGGCGAAGCGATGGTGCTTCTCGTCGAAGCGCGAGGTCGTACCCGGAGCCTGGGCCACCCGTGATTCTCTCTTCGTCAATATCGGCCGGGGGGGGCAGGCGATCCCTCGATCGACGCTGAAGCTGGTTGGATCGGCCAATGTCGAGAACGCCCTCGCGGCATGGCTCGCCGCTCGGGCGGTGAATGTGTCCGATGAGATCGTGGCGCGGGCGTTCGAGACGTTCCGGGGTCTGCCTCACCGGATGGAAACGGTGAGCGAGAGGGATCAGATCCGATGGATCAACGACTCGAAGGGGACGAACGTCGATGCGACGATTGCGTCTCTCGAAGGCCTTCCGTCCGGAAAGGTCATCCTGATTCTCGGAGGACGGGACAAGGGAGGCGACTTCCGCTCGATGTCGGAAATCGTCAGCCGGAAGGCGAAAGTCGTGCTGACGATCGGTGAGGGGGCGCCGAAGATCGAGGAGGCACTCCAGGATGCGGTCGAAGTGGTCTCGGCCGGCGATCTCGACAAGGCGGTCGAAATTGCGGCCAGCCGCGCGCGTGCGGGAGACGTCGTGCTGCTCTCGCCCGCATGTGCGAGCTTCGACCAGTACCGCGATTTCGAAGAGCGAGGCGAACATTTCAGGCGGCTGGCGACCGGCGCGAAGGAGGTCGCCTCATGAGCCGGAAGCTGACCTACGACCGTACACTCTTCGGCGCCGCGCTCATGATCCTGCTGATCGGGCTCGCGATGATCTACAGCGCCTCGGCGATCATCGCGGCGCAGAAGACCGGGATCTCGAGTCCCTACCACTTCTTCCTCAGACAGTGTGTTTTCCTCGCGATCGGATCGTTCGTGATGTTCGCCGCCATGCATCTCGATCTCGCGAAACTGAGGGACTGGAAGTTCGTTCTGCTCACGATGACGATCACTGTCGGTGCGCTGGTCGCCGTGCTGTTCCAGCCAGCCATCAACGGCTCCCGGCGATGGTTCTCGCTGGGTGCGTTCCAGGCGCAACCGGCGGAAGTCGCAAAGCTGGCGGTCGTGATCTTTCTCGCTACGCAGCTCGCAAAGAGGGAGGATCGGATCAACGAGCTCGGCTCGACGCTTCTCCCGCTCGCCGGCATCCTGGCGATTCCGCTCGGTCTGATTCTCCTCGAGCCCGATTTCGGTACGGCGGCCGTCCTCGGGACGGTCGTCATGACGATGCTCTTCGTCGCCGGCGTGACCTGGAGGAAAATCCTCCTCTTCTCTCTCGGAGGTATCCCCCTGGTCACGGCGCTGGTTCTCGGCGCCGAGTACCGGCGTTCCCGGATCATGGCCTTTCTTCATCCGGAGTCCGATCCATTCGGGTCTGGCTTCCAGGTTATGCAGAGCCTGATCGCATTCGGTACCGGTGGGCTGACCGGTGTCGGAATCGGAAGCGGAAGGCAGAAGCTCTTCTATCTTCCCGAGCCCCACACCGACTTCATCTTTGCGATCGTCGGGGAGGAGCTCGGTTTCATCGGATCGGTCATTCTCATCCTCCTGTTCGCGGTTGTCGTATGGAGAGGGGCGCGAATCGCCTGGTCGTCTTCGGATGCCTTCATTCGCTACGCCGCAGTCGGCCTGACCGTGATGATCGCGGTTCAGGCGCTCGTGAACATGAGTGTCGCGCTCGCGCTGCTTCCGACCAAAGGCATTCCTCTTCCACTCGTCAGCTACGGCGGATCCTCTTTGATCGTGACGATGGCAGCGGCGGGTCTTCTCCTCAACATGTCGCAACACACGGGGCGGGTATGAGCGCTTCGAAGACCCTGATGATCGCGGGCGGTGGGACCGGAGGGCACATCTATCCGGCGATTGCCATCGCCCGGGAGTGGATGGCCCGGGATCCCGACCGGAAGGTCGTCTTCGTCGGAACACGCTACGGACTCGAGAAGGAGATCGTCCCGCGCGAGGGATTTCCTCTGGAATTCGTCGAAGTCCGGGGACTGAAAGGGAAGTCTGCCCTGGAAACCGTCAAAAACCTTTTCCGGATACCGATGGCCTTTCCGCGCGCGTGGAGGCTCATCTCGAGACACGATCCCGATGCTCTGCTCGGCGTGGGAGGCTACGCCTCGGGGCCGGTGCTGCTGATCGGAGCGCTTCGCAGGAGGCCGACGATCGTCCAGGAACAGAACGCCTATCCCGGGATCACCAACCGGATCCTGGCAAAGGTCGCTACCCGGATTGCCGTGGCGTTTCCCAGGGCCCTCGAGATCTTTGGACGGGAGGGAACCGTAACGGGCAATCCGGTAAGGAGCGAGTTCTTCGAGCTAGCGCGGACGATTGCGCCGGGCGATGTCCGGCCGACGCTTCTGGTATTTGGTGGCAGCCAGGGCTCCCATGTCCTGAACGAAACGATGCTCGGTGCCCTGCCGGGCCTGGCACCGCTCTCCGGGCAACTCACCATTCTGCATCAGACGGGGAAGGCGGACTACGAACGGGTCCGCCGCGCCTACGAGGAGTCGGCGTTCCCCGCCTCAGGGGTGACTCCGTACATCGACGACATGGCGGCGCGGATGGCGTCGGCCGATCTGGTTCTCTGCCGCGCGGGCGCGATCACGATCAGCGAGCTGGCGGCGGTCGGAAGGGCATCGATCCTGGTGCCCTTCGCCCACGCCTCCGACAATCATCAGGAATTCAACGCCCGTCAGGTCGAGAGTGCGGGGGGTGCCGGGGTGATCACGGAGGCGGAACTGAGCCCCGAGCGACTGGCGGCAACGATTCGCGAGCTGATCGGTGATCCGAGAAGACTGCAACTGATGGGGGAGTCGTCGAGGAAGCTCGCGACGGAGAATTCGGCGAGTGCCATCGTCGACCTGATCGAGGGGACGATCCCGGGAGATTGAACTGCGCGTGAATAGAAATTACAATAAACATTATCAGACGAATATCTGATGAAATTCGGTCGAATAAAGAATATCCATTTCGTCGGCATCGGCGGGATCGGCATGAGCGGGATCGCTGAGATCCTCTCGAACTACGAGTTGAGCCTTTCCGGGTGTGACGCGAAACTGTCTCCGGAAACGAAGCGCCTGGCAGCCCGAGGCATCCCGATCCAGAAGGGACACGATCCGGCACACGTGGAGGGAGCCGATCTCCTGGTGATCTCGTCTGCGATACCCGCGAGCAACGAGGAAGTCGCGACCGCCCGGTCACGCCGCGTACCGGTCATCCGGCGTGCGGAGATGCTGGGTGAGCTGACGCGACTGAAGCGGGGGATCGCAATCGGTGGAACTCACGGGAAGACGACCACCTCAGCGATGACCGCGAAGGTACTTTCACATGGGGGCCTCGACCCTACCCTGATCGTGGGTGGAGTGCTGCGGGATTTCAGCTCGAACGCAAAACTCGGGACTGGAGACATCCTCGTGGTCGAGGCGGACGAGTACGATCGCTCACTTCTGACGTTGCATCCCGAGATCGCGGTGATCACCAATATCGAGGTCGATCATCTCGACATTTACGAAGATCTGGACGACATCCGCTCGACGTTTGGCCAGTTCGTCGGGCGAGTTCCGTTTTACGGTCTGGCCATCGGATGCGTCGACGATCCGCGGGTTTCGGCGCTCCTCGACAGCTCGTCGAAGCGGTTTGTCGGGTACGGGCTCGGGGAGAGCGCGACGCTGCGCGCGCTGGAGCTCGAGCACGTTGGAGGAGGATGCCGCTTCACGGTAAGCCTGGACGGCAAAGAGCTCGGGAGAGTATCGCTGTCGGTGCCGGGGGAGCACAACGTCCGGAATGCGCTCGCCGCGATCGCGGTGGGACTGGAGCTCGAGGTGCCCTTCGAGAAGATCGCCGAGGCGCTCGCCGAGTTTCAGGGAGTCGAGCGGCGCTTCCAGCACATGGGTCAGTTTCGCGGCGCCCTGGTCGTGGACGACTACGGTCATCACCCGACCGAGGTCGAGGCGACGATCATGGCGGCGCGGAACAGCTACCGCGAGCGTCGTCTCTTCGTGATCTTTCAGCCTCATCTCTATTCGAGAACGAGAGACTTCTTCGCGGAGTTCGCACAGGTATTGTCGATGGCCGATCTCGCCTGGGTGATTCCGGTTTACGGCGCGCGTGAAGAACCGATCGACGGAGTGTCGTCGGCCCTGATCACCGAGGCATCGGCCAGGCGAGGAGCCGAGCAGGTGCAGCTGGTCGACGGTACTCACGCTCAGATTCTCGAGCGACTCAGCGAAGTTGCCGGGCCGAACGATGTGATCATCACCATGGGAGCCGGCGACGTACACGAGATTGCAGAGCAACTGGTTTCGAAAGGCCCGGCATGAGCGAATTCTTTCGCCCGGCCGACGTCGTCACCAGAACGCGAAACCGGCGCCGGCAACGGGTCCGTGCGATCGCCGGATTGCTGGCGAATGTCCTCGTCGTCGGCTCGCTCGTGGGAGGCGGCTGGCTGGTGTGGACCAACGCGCGATCGGACGAGCGATTTTCGATCAACCGAGTCGAGCTCGACCCTTCGCCTCGCTCGGATGATCCGGAAGTCCTCCGGATCATCGAGGGCCTCAAGGGACGGAATCTGTTCTCGACGGATCTGGACTCGATCCGGGCCGAGCTCGGGGGGATCGATGGCATCCGTGAGGCGACCGTCGAAAAGGTCGTTCCCGACGGACTCCGGATCGCGATCTCCGAGCGCAGACCGGTCGCGATCTGGCGAGCCACTCACGGCGACGTCTTCGTCGATGAAACCGGACGGGAGTTCAGGACCTGGTCGGGCGCCGAGGAAGCCGTCAGTCTTCCGTCGATCGTGAACGCCGAGTCACGGAGGATCGCGCCGGCGGTTCGATTCATCGCGGAGCTGCGGCAGACGGATCCGGAGCTCGCCGGGGCTCTCGTATCGCTCGAGCCCCTTGAGCACGACCAATGGGCGATTGTGGATTCGAGACTCGGTACGACGATCAAAGTCGCCGAGAAGGACGTCATCGACAAGTGGCGCCTGCTTTATGCGATTGCACTGCGAGAGCAATGGGAGCCGCAGTCGGTGGCGTATGCCGACCTGAGATTCGAGCGTCAGATCGTCGTCAACCACGACATCCGACGACCAACTGGGGGGAGTGATCATGGCGAAAAATGAAAAGCACGTCGTAGCGATCGACATCGGGACATCGAAGGTCTGCGTACTCGTCGGTGAAGCGAACCAGCACGGGGTCGTCGAGGTGACGGGCAAGGGGACCGCGTCGATGCGAGGCACCCGTCGCGGCAACATCATCAATCTCGACCAGGCAATCGAAGCCCTCCGGAAGGCGGTCGATGAAGCCGAAGTGATGGCCGGAGTTCAGATCGAGTCCGCATGGGTCGGCGTTTCCGGCGACCACATCCGATCGCTAAATTCCCGGGGCGTCGTTTCCGTGATGGGCCGCGGGAAGGAAGTCTCCCGCGAAGACATCGACCGCGTGATCGAGGCCTCCCGATCGATCAACGTCCCTGCGGAGCTCGAGCTCCTCCACGTCATACCGCGGGAGTTCGTCCTCGACGGACAGAACGGAATCCGGGATCCGCTCGGCATGACCGGGTCGAGGCTCGAAGCGAATGTCCACATCGTGACCGGCGCCCGGACTCACGACCAGAACATTCAGACGTGCGTGAATCGGGCAGGCATCGTGGTCGAGGAGCTCGTTGCGGAACCGCTCGCGGCGGCTGAAGCCGTGCTGACCCCCGACGAGCGGGAGATGGGCGTGCTCCTGATGGACATCGGATCGGGCACGACCGACTACGCCGTGTTCGTCGAGGACAACGTGGTGTGGACGAATGTGCTGCCCGTCGGAGCCGGCCACTTCACCTCGGATATCTCGGTCGTGCTGCGGACGCCGATGGAGGATGCGGAGCGGATCAAGAAGCGGTACGGGCGGGCGCTGCACACGGTCGAGCAGGATGACGAGCCGATCGAAGTCCCAGCGGTCGGCGGCCGCTCGCCGCGTATCCTGCCGCGATACGAGCTGACCAACATTCTCGAGCCGCGAGCCGCGGAGCTCGCCAAGCTCGTATCGGATGATCTTCGCAATGCGGGACTCGACCAGGAGCTGCGAGCGGGAGTCGTCGTGGTCGGCGGAGGAGCCGAGCTCGAGGGGATGGCCGAAATGATCGAACAGATCTTCGATCAGCAGGTCCGTCGAGGAATCCCGAGAGACATCGGCGGACTGGTCGACACCGTTCGCGGCCCTCAATGGGCGGCAGCGACGGGTCTTCTGAAGTGGGGCAATGGAGTGAGGCGGCGCCTCGAAGCGGTGCCGAAGCGCAGCGGATTCTCGAAAGTCGCGGACAGCGTGAGGCAGTGGTTCACCCTGGGATGAACAGATACGAAACCGACGGAGCGGCGACCCCGCTCGATGGGAGGAATTGATGATTACATTCGACGAGTCACCGGCAGAAGGTCGCCTCGGAATCTCGCTCGACGAAGAGCTTCCTGCGAAGATCAAAGTCATCGGAGTTGGTGGCGGCGGCGGGAACGCCGTGAACCGGATGATCCAGAGCGGAATCGCCGGGGTCGAGTTTCTCGTGGCCAACACCGACCAGCAGGCGATGAGCCATTCGCTCGCGCCGACGAGGATTCAGCTCGGGTCCCGGCTGACCAAGGGTCTCGGTGCCGGCGCGAATCCGGAGATCGGCCGCGAAGCGGCGCTCGAGGACACCGACCACATCGTCGACGCGCTCTCCGGCTCCGACATGATCTTCATCACGACCGGAATGGGCGGGGGCACCGGAACGGGGGCGACGCCCGTGATCGCCGCGCTCGCCGCCGAGCTCGGTGCGCTCACGGTCGCCGTCGTCACCAAACCGTTCAATTTCGAGGGGAAGCGCCGGAGAATTCAGGCAGAACACGGCATCCGTGCCCTTCGGGAATCGGTCGACACGCTGATCACGATTCCGAATGAGAGACTCCTCAATTTCGTCGAACGCGCCACGTCTCTTTCGGAAGCCTTTCGCATCGCGGACGACATCCTGCGACAGGCAGTGCAGGGAATCTCGGATCTCATCACGGTGCCGGGAGAGATCAATCTCGATTTCGCCGACGTCCGAACGATCATGCACGGAATGGGGATGGCACTCATGGGCACCGGCGTATCGAGTGGCGAGCATCGGGCCGTCGAGGCCGCCCAGCGCGCAATCTCCTCGCCGCTTCTCGAGGAAGCGTCGATCGAAGGTGCAAAGGGAGTCCTGATCAACATTACCGGCGGAAGCGACATGACTCTGTTCGAGGTCAACGAAGCCGCTTCGATCATTCAGGATGCCGCCGACGACGAGGCGAACATCATCTTCGGAACGGTGATCGATCCGGGGATGAAGGACGAGATGAAGGTCACGGTGATCGCAACCGGGTTCGATGCGGCGACCCGCGGTCTGCTCAATGCACGAGGCGAATCGATGGCGTCGGCGAGAGACTCGCGACGGATCGAAGAGCAGCCGTCTCGCGAGCGCGAACAGCCCGTCTTTGCGCGCGCGTCCCGCGGAAGAGAACCGGAGGAGCCGGCCGCTGAGAAAAAGGAGCAGATCGGCGCGGAGGACGAGATCTACGATCCGCCTTTCTTCCGGAAGCCCTTCCTGAACGGACGAGGAGGAGGGTCGGGATTCGGACCGATGGCGACGAACGACTATGGAAACGATCTCGACATTCCAACCGTGATCAGAAATCTGAGCGACTGACGCCAGGATGACACTCGTGGACATCCTGGCTCAACGAAGAACCAGCCGCGGCGTGGAGCGGTCGAAAGGGGAGCGGATGAGAGGAAGGGTTCGCTATTGTCACTGGCACAAGTTCGTGGTCGGGTTCAGGCTCGGGCACGGATTCTGGCGAAACCTGAAAAGAGTGACGAGCCCCGCGAGGGCTCATCACAAATTGTTCTAGATCAGTTCAGTCCGGGTGGTCTTCGGTGGCGGCCAGGCGCCGTCCGGGTCACGTTTCTGCCACAACCGTGGCGAGACCGCGATCTCTCCCCGGCGCGCAACTAGAATCGCGGGATGCGAGAGACCGCCAATCCCCATCGCCGCCTTTCCCTGATCCTCGTCGGTCTCCTTTTCACAGTCCCGTCGCTGGCGCAGGACCTCGACGAGGCCAATCGTCTGGCCGCAGAAGGTAACGCCGCCGCGGCGATCCCGCTGTACGAGTCGCACCTCGCGCAGAACCCTGATGACGGTGCGACCTGGTACGCGCTCGGTCGCGCGGCTCACTCCCTCGAGCGCCTCGATCTCGCGAAGCGTGCCTTGCGGCGCGCGCTCGAGCTGTCGTTTCAGCCGGCCGGCGCTCAGCTTCGGCTCGGAACGATCGCCCTGGCGGAAGGCGATGAGGCCGCCGCGCGAAACTGGCTTCAGCAGGCATTCGACGGAGGCGTCCCGGTGGCACGGATGATCACGCAGATGCCGGGCTACGGGGATGCTGCGCGGTCGGCCGAGTTCGACGAGTTCGTCAGGACTCTCCATCCCTGTGGTACTCCCGAAAATCGTCAGTTCGACTTCTGGATCGGCGACTGGGAGGTCTTCAATCCCTCCGGCCGGAAGGTTGGAGAGAACCGGATCGAGAAGATCCTCGACGGATGTGTGCTCGCCGAGTTCTGGACCGGTGCAGGCGGTTCCGCCGGGCGAAGTCACAACCGTTATGACTCGGCACGGAAACAGTGGGTACAGCACTGGGTCTCCGACAATGGGTCCGCCATCGACATGTGGGGTGGGCTCGTCGACGGCGCGATGATTCTCGAGACGGTGCCGACGGAGAGCTCGCCGAAGCAGAGGTGGATCTGGACTCTTGAGGAGGACGGCAGCGTCCGGCAGAAGGCCGAGCAGCTCGACCCGGAAACGGGCGAGTGGCAGGTGATCTGGGATTCGTACTACCGGAGGAAATGAAGCAGGTTGCCAGTTGCCGGTTGCCGGTCTTCGAAACTGCGGGCATCCCCGTCATCATTCGTGAATCGCAATCGATTCTGTCGCCCGCTGAAGCGGGCTCGACACTAAATTCGGGAAAGCTCCTGCCCCCCGGCTGAAGCCGGGGGCTAAGATCTGTCGCCCGCGGGCGCGGGCTGACCGGAGAGACGAGCCCCCGCAGTCCTTTTCCACGTTCCCACCGCTCTTGCCGCCACGGAAGATGGTCACAATCAACTTAGACAAGAGTGGCAACCATCAACCTGGTTGCACACTGGCAACCTGCAACCTGCAACCGGCAACCGGCAACTCATTTCATCAACCCGCGTTCCCTCATCGAGACGTAGCGATTGACTCCGATGATGATGTGATCCCGCACGCGGATTCCGAGAGTCTGTCCGGCTTCCTCGAGTTTTCTCGTGAATATCAGATCCTCGGCGGATGGAGCGGGATCACCCGAGGGGTGATTGTGAAAGACGATCACGGAGAGGGCGCCGTCGAGGAGAGCCCACCGAAGGACGTCACGGGTAGAGACGGTGGTGGCGTTGACGGTGCCGACATAGATCTCACGCTCGCGGATGATCCGGTCTCTGGTGTCGAGGTAGACCGCGCCGAGCCGTTCCTGAATGTGATGCGAGTGGGTGGCCACGAGGCGCTTCGCGAGTGTCGCGACATTCCTCAGCGACTCCCGATCCTGCGGAGTGCTGGCTGCCCTGCGACCGAGCTCGAGTGCGGCGGCGAGTCTCGAGCCCTTTGCGGGACCGACGCCGGGAATGCACGCCAGCGAGCTGACTTCCTGCCGGCTCAGCTCGCCGAGCCCGCGGGCGACCAGGTCCTGTGCGAGCGAAAGCGCGCTTCTTCCACGGATGCCGGATCCGAGCAGAATCGCGACCAGTTCCGCGTTCGAAAGCGCGGAGGGTCCGCACCGGGCGAGCCTCTCCCGTGGGCGTTCCTCGACGGCCATGTCGTGGATGGTCAGCTCAGCCATCGGCGGCTCCGAGAATGGTGTCGACGATCGGCGGGACGGCGTTGCTCGCCGTCGAACGAATCGTAAGCTGCGCGTAGCCGGTCAGAGATGTCTCGACCGGGTTGATCTCGATCGTGTAACCGCGGCACATCCACGCGAGACCGGCCGCCGGATACACCGTGGCCGAAGTGCCGATGACGATGAGAAGCTCGGCCCGCTCGACTGCGGCGGAGGCGGCGTTGAGCGTATCGAGGTCGAGAGGCTCACCGAACCAGACGACATCCGGGCGGAGAAGGCTTCCGCAGTCGCAGCGAGGAGGATTTACGTCGAATGCCTCCCTCCGATCGAATGTATTTCCCTCCGAGCAGCATCGGACCCGGAAGATGCTCCCGTGCAGATGGAGCACGTGGTTCGAGCCGGCCCGTTCATGAAGGTCATCGACATTCTGCGTAATGACCGTGAGATCGACTCGCGGGTGACGTCCCAGTCGGCCGAGAGCGTGGTGGGCGGCATTCGGCTCGACTCCGCGAATCTGAGCCCGGCGGGACTCGTACCATTGCCACACCGTATCGGGATTGCGGGCGAAAGCCTCCGGCGTGGCGAGATCCTCCACTTTGAAGGTGTTCCAGAGGCCGCCGGCGGAGCGAAATGTCGGGATACCGCTTTCCGCCGAGATTCCTGCCCCCGTCAGGGCGACGATGCGCTCGGGCTTCTCGCGTGAGAGCCGTTCGAGTAGCTCTTTCATGGGTTCGCTGCCGGGCAGAATGCCGGAGCGGGCAGGTGGACTCGTCGAGGTCTGATGCTACCTCGGTGCGAAAGGGAGTGTCAACAGAAAGGCTTGGAGAAGATGGGTTGCCAGTTGCCGGTTGCCAGTTGCCGGTTTTCGAACCTGCGGCAACCCCGACCTCATTCGTGAATCGCAGTCGATTCTGTCGCTCGCTGGCGCTGGCTGACTTAGAGGCGAGCACGAGCCAGCCTCGTACCCTCTTACACGTTTCCACAGCTCCTGCCGCCACCTCAAGGTGTTAACAATCAACCTAGACATGGGTGGTAACCATCAACCTAGTTGCACACCGGCAACTGGCAACCGGCAACTGGCAACCCATCTTCTCCAACCTGCTTACCTCAGGGCGAAGATTCGTTTCAGCTTCTCGGGATCGTTCGGCAGCAGCTCCGATTCGGGAAGCCTGCGCGCGACTTCGACCCAGTCGGGATTGATCGCGAAGACCTCGCGGAAGATCGGTAATGCTTCCTCTTCCCGACCGGCGGAGAAGAGGGTGACCGCGACCCAGAAGCGAAGCTCTTCGATCTCCGGAGCGAGCGCGGCGCCGGCCGAATACTCCGCCATCGCCTCTTCCCAGCGCTTCTCACCCGCGAGCTCGTCGCCGCGATTCATGTGGTTGTAGGCGCGCCGAAGCCGCACGAGACGCCTGAGGTCGCCGAGCGGCTCGTCGGAATCATCGACGCGGACGTCGAAGACGCGATCGACCCAGGGCTTTCCGGTGGATGTTCCGCTGACGACGAGGAGAGCGGCTGATTGACGGCCTCGAATGTCGCCGCCGGCACTTTCAGCGGCCTCGAGTGCTGCGAGCATCCGATCGGCGAGATCACCGTCGGCCGTACGGAAAGCCTCAGCCATCGCCGGCCAGACTTCGGCGTTTCTCATCAGGTTCGCCTGGACGGAGAAGTTGTTGCCGATGATGTGGCCCGCCGCCGCGATCGCGCTTCCACCGGTGAACGCGGCAACGTCGCCGTCAGCGTCGATCATCGCGACCTGGCGATACGCGGCACCCGGATCGGTGCTTGTGAGCGCTTCGAGTGCCTGCGTCGCGCTCCGTCCCGCCTTCATCAGCTCGAGTCCGAGGGGCCCGTACGCGGGATCGGCGAGCGACTGGGTCGCGACCGCGCCGACTCCCGCCTCCGCCCAGCTCACGACCGTACCGACCGAAAACCAGTGGCTCTGGACGGCCACCCCGAGCTGGCCGGCTGCCGGGTCCCGTGCCACGATCGAATACGTATGGGCGCGAGGCGATTCCGCCGCGGAGAGCGTGGCGGCGGCGATCAGAGAGGCGAGGACGAAGCTGGAGAATCGCATGCCTCGAGTTTAGCGCGGAGAGGAGAGAAGAGTGAAGAGTGGGTCAGGATTCAGGAGCCAGGATTCAGGAGCCAGGGTGGAGCGGAAAGCACTCGTCATCTGAGCCGGCGGAAGATCGTGAATCACCGTTGCCGCTGCATGTCACTTTTTTTCACGAGCCTGCCTCCAGATCCTTCGCCGTCCGATGGCGGCTCAGGATGACGAGTGTTTGAGTGTCGCGAGAACGAGAAACCAAACACTCTTGCGAGGATTGTCCCCATCACCGGGAGGGCGAGGCTCCTGCCGAGCCGCACCGTCACGAGATGGCAGAAGGTTTGTTCAGCGGAAGATCGAAAGCCGGCTGATAGAGGATGGTTTCGTGCGACTTCACAGCGGCGTTCTACCGCTGCCCGACAGGGTGGAAAGCATGTACCTTTACACAGCTGGATACGATCAACCGGTTGCTCGGGCCCCCGGGACGCTCTCCCTCCACGGTTCTTTACGGAAGAAGGCCGGCGTTGACGACGACCAGAGTCTTTTCCCGGAGCTGTGCGAGGTAGTTCTCGAGGTCTCGCTGAAAGGAAGCGTCGCTCTCTTCTGCGCGCAACCGCTCCTTGATCTGGTCGAATGAGGGGATCTCGGAAGCGAGGCGCTCCTCGACGAAGAGGATGTGGTAGCCGAAGCGCGTCTCGATCGGCCCGACGATCGCTCCTGCGTCGGAGCGAAAAACGCCGGAATCGAGTGCGGGATTCAGCTCATTCCGTCCGACGATGCCGAGATCGCCTCCGGACGCCTTGCTCGGAGAGTCGGAGTACTCTTCGACCAACGCGGAAAAGTCCTCACCGCCCGCGGCTCGAACGAACGCTTCTTCGGCCCGAGCGGCGAGCGTGGCGCGATCATCGGGGGTTGCACCCTCCGGAACCAGGACCACGATTTCCCTGAGTCGTGCGCGCTCCGGCAGGCGGTATTGCTCCTTGTCGCGCTCGTAGCGAGCTTTGAGGTCGCGATCGGAGAGCTGGGCGCGGGAGCGGAGCTCCATGCCGAACAGCTTGTTTCCCAGAAGCGTTTCGCGGAGGCGCCTCTCCATCTGGGCCCGGGTCAGTCCCGACTGGCGAAGAGATTCTTCGAACTGCTCGTCGCTCTCGATGCCGTACTGTTGTTTGAGACGATCGATGGCCTCCTGAACCTCGGCATCGGTCACGGTGAGCTCGAGCTGATCTGCCCGATCGCGGACGAGCAACTCGCCGATCATCTCGTCGAGCAGATTCTCTTTCATCGTCTCGAGCCGCTGCTCCCGCTCGGATCCCGTGAAGATCGCCTCGATCTCCCGTCGTGCATTTTCGTAGCGAGCCTGGTACTGGGATCTCGTGATGATGCGGTCCCCGACGCGGGCGACGATTCCTTCGACGATTTCCGCGGCGGAGAGCGGGAAGGCTGCGAAGAGCAGCAGGAGGATGGCTTTTGCTCGAATGTTCATCTGGGCCTCGCTTCAGAAGACGATTGGACGGACCAATCGGTTTCGCTGGGGACGAGCAACGGCGCGCCGGATGGTTTTATTCGGATCGATCGACCGGGAAGCTGCCGGTGTAGTCGAAATCGAGCCGGTTCGGGTAGACGACCACGCGGATCGAACGCTTCGCATCATTGGTCGTTTCTGCCAGCAGGCGGCTGAGCGCCTCGCCCCGTGTCCGCGAGACGATCAACGGCCGAGTCTTTTCGACATCGAGAACCCCGGCCGGAAACTTCTCGATCATCTTGAAAATGTGAAACGTTCCCGAAGTCTCGATGACCTGGCTGACTTCTCCTGGCGAGAGATCGAAGACGGCCGATTCGAGCGTTCGGGGGAGGTCGCCGCGGCTCACCGTCCCGATGTCTCCACCGCGCTCCGCGGTGTGGGCGATGCTGTGCTCGCGAGCGGCGTCCTCGAAGGGCTTCCCGCGAGCAATCTCGGCTCGGATCCGTCTCGCTTCCTCTTCGTCACGAAGCAGAATCTGGCGAACATGAGCCCGTTCCCCCGACGTGAACTCCGCGATGTGGTCGCGGTGGTATTGTTGGATCTCCTCGTCGGACGGGTGAGGGACTCCCGCGGAGAGCTCGTCGATCAGAGCCTCGCGAAGCAGTTCGTCCCGCTTCTCCGTTTTCGAGCTGCCGGGATCGTCGAGCACTGCCGCCTCCACCCGCTCATCGTTGACGGCGAGCCCTCTGGAAGCCGCCACCTGAGAGAGCAGCGCAGTCTCGAGCATCTGATCCAGCATCGCGCTCGAGGCTTCAGGCTCGATGCGGCCGACGTCCTCGCCGATCATTCGCGCGAGATAGTGCTCGAACTCGTAGTAGGTGATGTAGCGATTGCCGACTCTGGCGATCGAGCCCTCCGGAGTCTCTTCCTTCTGACAGGAGGTCGCACCGATTGCCGCGATCAGGGCGAGGACGAGGAGAGCCGGCGTCGAGGGGCTCGATGAGAGGCGGCGGAAGCTCATGACGTTGGAAGACTTTAACCGAGAATCGACCGGAGGATTTCGTGAATCTCCCCGACGAGCTCCACCCCCGAGGCTTTTGGCTGGATTCTGAAGATTCCTGCCGGGGAGAAAGAGGCAGCCTCATTCTGCTGGACTATGTCAAAGAGCTTCTGCGGGTCGATCTTGGCCTCGGGGACGAATCGGATCGCGACGCCGTCTCCGCTTCTGAGTATCGAGGTGACGCCCGCGGTTTTCGCAAGGTTTCGAAGGCGGACGTAGTCAAAGAGGGACCGGACGCTGCGAGGCTCCGGACCGAACCGGTCGGTGACCTCCTGTGACAGCGCCTCGAGGGTTCGCTCGTCGGAGGCCGACGCGATTCGCTTGTAGAAGGTCATACGCAGATTCTCGTCGTCGATGTATTTCTCGGGGATGTAGATGTCGAGCCCGAGATCGATTCTGGTGGAGAATGCTTCCGGAAGCGGCTCGCCTTTGAGCTCCGCAACGGTCTCTTCGAGGAGCCTGACGTACATCTCGAAACCGATCGAGGCGATGTGGCCGGATTGTTCCCCTCCGAGAAGATTGCCTGCTCCGCGGATCTCGAGATCGCGAGCGGCGATGCGAAATCCGGCACCGAGAGCGGAGAACTCCTGAATGGCGGCGAGACGTCGGGTCGCATCTTCCGACAGCACCCGCTGGGAGGGGACGAGGAGGTAGCAGTAGGCGAGGCGATCGCTTCGCCCGACGCGTCCGCGCAGCTGGTAGAGCTGCGCGAGACCGAATCTCTCGGCGTGGTTGATCAGCATCGTATTCGCAGCCGGGATGTCGATCCCGTTCTCGATGATGGTGGTCGCGAGAAGGACGTCGTAATTGCCCTGGATGAACGACATCATCGTGTCTTCCAGCAGGCGCTCATTCATCTGGCCGTGGCCCACCGCGATCCGCACGCCCGGCACGGCGCGCTCGAGATAGTCCTTCATCGCGTCGATCGAGTCGACGCGGTTGTGAACGAAGAAGACCTGACCGCCACGCTCGATCTCGGCCTGGATCGCCTCCCGGATGAAATCCTCATCGAAGGCGGCGACGGCGGTCTGGATCGCGAGCCGGTCCTTCGGAGGAGTTTCGATCAGCGAGATGTCCCGAAGGGAGCTGAACGACATGTTGAGCGTGCGAGGAATCGGCGTAGCCGACATCGCCAGCACGTCGATTGAGGATTTGAGCTTTTTCAGCCGTTCCTTCTGCGCCACGCCGAACCGTTGCTCCTCGTCGACGATGAGGAGGCCGAGGTCCCGGAACTCGATCTGTCGCGAGAGGAGGCGGTGGGTACCGATCAGGATGTCGATCTCGCCCGATGCGGTTTTCTCCGCGATCTCTTTCTGTCTTTTGTTGGATCGCAGGCGTGAGGTGAGCTCGATGAAGACGGGAAAGGAGGCGAATCGTCTGAGGAATGTGCGGTAGTGCTGGTACGCGAGCACGGTCGTCGGCGCGAGGATCGCCACCTGTTTTCCGTCCATGACGGCCTTGAACGCGGCCCTCATCGCGACCTCGGTTTTGCCATATCCCACGTCGCCGCAGAGAAGCCGGTCCATCGGGCGCCGGGACTCCATGTCGCGTTTGATGTCCTCGATCGCGAGGCTCTGGTCGGGGGTCTCGTCGAACTCGAACGCGCTCTCGAATTCGAGCTGCCAGGGGCTGTCGGGGCTGAATGCATGCCCTTCGGCGATGCTCCTTCTCGCGTAGAGCTGGAGCAGCTCCTCGGTCATGTCGCGCATCGCCTTCCGGACGGATGCTTTCGTGCGCGCCCATGCCGTACCGCCGAGCTTGTCGAGCTTCGGAGGAACCTCGCCGCCGGCGCTGTACTTCTGCACCAGATCGAGGCTCTCCATCGGAACGAGAAGCCGGCCGCCGCTGCCGTACTCGAGAACCATCACTTCCCGGTCGCCATCTCCGAACGGGACGCGGTCGAGACCGCCGAACCGGGCCACACCGTGATCGATGTGGACGACGAAGTCGCCCGCCTGCAGATCCCGCAGGTCGCTGGCGAAAGCGCGGCTCTTTCGCTGGGTGCGTCCTCCTTCAGGCGGCTTGTCGTAGAGATCCCATTCGGAGACGACCGCCATCGAAGCGTCGCGAAGCATGAATCCCCGCTCCAGCGGCGAATCCGTCAGGATCAGCTCGACCGAATCGACCGGTGCCGCGAGCTCACCGAGAAGGCGCTCCGTATTCTCGAGTCCGCCGCGTGTGCCGTGAACGATGCCGGTCAGGAAGCCGTCGCTGCTCCACTCTTCGATCGCGGCTCCGAGCTCGGTCAGCCGTGAAGCAAACGATTGCATCGGCGAGGCGTCGATCCGAATTTCTTCGCGGCTGCTCTCCCCTTCGACATGCACCGATGCGAAGCTGATCCCGGCGTCGTCGAGCCGGGCATACGCCGCAGAGGGGCGGATGAGCATGATCTCCGGCGGGTAGACTGCGAGACCCCGTTCGCGGGCGTGCTCCCACTCGGAAGTCAGGAGGGCTTCGTATTTTTCGAGCCCGGAGCGGATCTCCGATGGCTCCGAAACGATCGTGATCCAGCCGTTTCCGAGGTAATCGCCGAAGCCCTGCGTTTTCCACCCGAGCGCCAGATCATGCTCGAAGCCAGGGTACGCGCTTCCGCTCAACAGTCTGTCGATCTTTTCGGACAGGCTCCTGTGGAGCGATGCATCATTGAAGTCTTCCGACATTCGCGATGCGACCCTCCGCCTCCCTTCTTCGGTGTCGGGAAAGGGCGTCATCGGAGTGACGGAAACGACCTCGAGGTCGCCCGAAGAACGCTGCGTGTCGGGATCAAAGCTTCGGATCGAGTCGATCGAGTCTCCGAACAGCTCGATGCGGACGGGGTGGTCGAGGTTGGGTGGAAAAACGTCGAAAATCCCTCCGCGCCACGCGAGATCTCCCGGCTCGTTCACGAGATCGGTTCGGTGGTACCCCTCTTCGATCAGCCTGCCGAGCAGGGCATGGGGCTCGATCTCGTCGCTGCTCGAGAGCTCGATGATTCGCGATCGAAACCATTCGAGATCCGGCAGGCGGCGGAGCAGCGCACGGGCCGGCAGGACGAGAATCTCGATTGAATCGCCGGCCAGCCGGGTCAGGGTCGCCAGCTCCTCGCGCAGGACCGAGAGCGACGGGGAGACATTCTGATAGGGAGAGAGGGAGGGGGTCGGGTAGACGGCGACTCGGTCCGGCCGGGGATGAAACAACCGTGTAGCCGACGTGAGTGCTTCACCCGATGCATCCCCGCCGCTGAGAAGAACTACCCTCGAGCCGAGGCGGCGCTGGAGAGTGGCGGCGAAGAAACCGCGAGCCTCGAGAGGGAGACCGGTGATCTCGACGCGCTCACGCTCGAGGATCCGGTCGAGAATCGAGCTCGATTCGAGACGATCCCGGAGTCGCGCGATCGTCTCCTCACCGATCGCGGTCCTGCCGGCCGGCTCGTCAGGGCTGACTGTCACCGTAGATTCGCTTGTACTCGTACTGGTTCCTCGTAACTGCCATCACGTAGCGTCGTGTTTCGTTGTAGCGGATCGAATCTATGAAGAAATCGATGTCGTCGGCAGGAATCTGTCGCAACCATGCCGCAACGGCGCTCTGCCCCGCATTGTACGAGGCGATCGCCAGCATCATGTTGCCATTCATTGCCTCGCGCTTTTCGGCAATCTCGGCCGCACCGACGCGAAGGTTGATCAGAGGGTCGAACAGGTCGTCGCGAGTGAGGGGTCTGTCGAAGCCTGCTTCTCTCGAGAGCGAGCTCAGCTCGGCCGGCATGATCTGCATCAGCCCGGCCGCACCCGCGTTCGAGACGATCGACGGATCCCATCCGCTCTCCTGCCGGATGATCGCCGCCATGAGATATGGATCGATGTCCTGCGATTCCGCCGCGGTCTGGATCTCGTCCCAGTAATGGAGCGGGTAGAGGATTTCCCAGAATCGTTTCGGGATATTCGTTCCGCCGTGCTTGATCAGATCTCCGAAGGTCCGGTTGAGGATGATGATCGCCTGCAGGGGCTCGCCGCCCCTCTCGTAGCGGTCCGCCAGACCGTACGCGAGAATCTTGTCGTCGGGGTTCGCCCCGACCGCATCGCGGTACTGGCGTGTCGCTTCGTCCACGAGTCCGATCGATTCGAGCTCACGGACCATCTGAAGCTGCGGATTCGAGCCGAATATCTCCGCGATCGTGAACTCCGGAAAGGAGTAGCCGGAGCGGATCTCAGAGCCGGGCGGCGGGAGATCGAGGATCTCGCGCGCGCGGTATGCGTAGTAGCTGTAGGGGAAGGTCCGGATCAGGCGGTCGAAGGATTCCCGGGCCTGTTCTTCGTGGCCGAGCTTCTGATGGAGCTTGGCGGACCAGAAGAGAGAGTTCGTCGCATAACTGTCGGTCGGATATCGTTCGAGGTAGGAGCTCATGACCTCGAGAGCCTTCTGAAACTCCCCGGCCGTGATGTGGATCCAGGTGAGAGTCCAGAGATTTTCACCCGAAGGGCCCGGGTTTCCGCCGTCGATGGCGGCGCGAAGATATTCAGCCGCTTTCTCCGGGTCGTTTCCGTTGGTGAGCCAGTATTTGCCGAGCAGTACCTGGGCGGGGGGAACCTCGCTGGAGCCGGGGTGTTCGCTCAGGATGTGATTCATCTTCGCCACGAACTCGGAGTTGCGGTCGAGACGCCAGAGAGCATGACCCTGGAGGCGCTCGAGCGCGATGTGGCGCGGCTGCCCCTCGCCGATCCGAATGTTCTGCAGAGCGGTGTATTCGCGCGAACGGAACATCGCCTGGGCTTCGACCCAGACGAGCTCGGTTGCCCGGGCGCGGTCGGGGAATCGCTTTCGTATCCGGCTGATGAAGTCGAGCGCCTCGGGGAGACGGTTCGCGCGTTGAAGCCGCTCGGCCAGCGCCACGGATTGGTCGAAGTCGAGCCGATTCAGAGGGGAGGCATCGCCTGGCTGCTCGACCAGCTGATCGTAGAGCTTCTCGGTGTAGCGACCGCGGGTGTGGTCGACCAGGATCCGCTCCCGGATCTGCTGGGCTCGCTGGTAGAGGCCCGCGCGGGCGAGTGCATCCGCCGAGCGGATGACTTCCGCTTCGGTGAATTCGTCGAGTCGGATGGTCATCAGCTGCTCGCTCGCTTCCAGCGCTTTGTCATTCATTCCCGCCCTTGCATAGAAGGCCGGAAGGCGCAGGCGGGCGCTTCGGGCAGCGGCGATTCCCTTGTACTCGCTGGCGACGCGCTCCAGAGCCGCGATCGCTTCGTCGTTGCGGTCGAGCCGGCCGAGGACGTCGGCGAGGTGGAGGAGCAGAAAGGGTCGAAGCCGTTCGTACTCTTCCGCGCTCCGGCTCAACATGGAGGCGGCGTCCTCCCAGCGCTCCTGTTCTTCGTAGAGAAGTCCGAGCCGGGCACGGGCACGCTTCGAGAGCTCCGGATCCTCGGAGTCGAGCTGCTCCAGCAGCCCCGTCTCCTCCTGGGATATCTGACGAACCGGGGCTGGCGCCTCCGGCTGCTCACGAGCCTCCGGCTCAGCCGTCTCGGCCGGAGTCGAGACGGTCGTGCCTCGACAGGCGGGACAGATGACGACGAGCATGGCGAGCAGCAATTGCTTCATGTCAGAGCTCCTTCTGGTAACGATCTTCGAGGGCGTCAAAGCCGGAACGGAGGAGAAAGTCCTTCGGGAGGTTCGGCTCGATCGACAGTCGCAGCGCTCCCGATTCGGCGATGATCCTCTCGATTTCCCTCAGCATCGTGCGGCCGATGTTCAATCTGCGGACGGAACGATCGACCAGGATGGTTCTGAGCACGATGTGTTCCGGCTTCGAAACGGGGGCTTCCCAGGCGGCGCCGACCACGGTTCCGGCGAGCTTCGAGACGAATCCGAGGCGCGCCCCGTCGAGCAGGGAGCCGTCACAGGAATCCCGGTCGATGTTCAGGACGTTGGTGAGATCGTCGGGGGCCGCCCGTCTCACGAAGAGTTTCTGTCCCTTCACGCGGTCTCCTCCTTTCAGGATTCATGCATGAGTTTGCGTGCGGACTGAATTTTTATTATTATCTTGCAACGAAACAGTTTCGGAGTGTGGTGTTCGTGCGCTCCGGCTGGGGGTTGGTCATGCAGTTGATGGAAAATCAGATCAGGTCATTTCTCGACCATGGCGAATCGGAGCGGAATCTCGCCTCGAGAACGCTGAAGGCGTACGAGTCGGACCTTCTCCAGTTTCACAACCACATCGCGAGTCAGGAGATCGGCGAGATCACGCCGGAGATTCTCGACGAGTACGTCGAAGGATTGACCACGACCGGCGATTACAAGGGCACTTCGATCCGGCGGAAAATCGCCGCGATCAAGGTCTTCTTCCGATATCTCGAGGCCACCGGCTACGTCGAGCATTCTCCTGCGAAGATGCTGACGATCCGGAAGCCGGTGGAGAAATCGCAGCCCCGTGTCATGACGGGCGAGGAGATGCGCGCGCTTCTGATGGCGCCGAAAGCGGAGATCGCCCGGCTCGAGCCGGACAAGGACCGCTCGCGGGGGAGCTCGAATCGGTATTTCTGCGCGGTGCGGGACGACGTGATTCTCGAGATGCTGTTCGCGACCGGTATACGGATCGGCGAGCTCGTCGAGATCAATGTCGACGACGTCGACTCGGAGGCGGGCATGATCTCGATCATCGGCCGCGGCGAGCGCCCTCGAGAGGTACTGGTGACGTCCGGGATCGTGCGGGATGCAATCGCCAGATATCTGGCGCTTCGCCAAGAGCGGACGGCCGAGACCGCGGCGCTGTTCATCGGACGACTCGATACCCGGCTCACGATCTACTCGATCGAGAATATCTTCAAGAAGTACGCGAAGCTCGCGGGGATCAAGCGGAATGTCACCCCGCATTCGATCCGGCACACGACGGCTGCGATGCTGGTGGCTGGAGGGCGGGACGTCAACGAGGTCAAGGAGATCCTCGGACATGCTTCCGTTCTGTCGACCCAGGTGTACCAGCGGATGCGCATCCGCAGCAAATCGAAGGCCGATCGAAGCGACAAACGCGATCATCGGGATCAGCTGATGGCCGAAACCGGGGAGCCGCGCCTTGCGATTCGGAGGAAGTGACGACCGCCCGGTTTGAATGTAGACTCTGAGACGTGAGCGGGCATAGCTCAGCTGGTAGAGCACTAGCTTCCCAAGCTTGTGGTCGCGGGTTCAAGTCCCGTTGCCCGCTCCACCGTTCATCAGGAGACTAGCAGCCGGAATCAGGCCTGCTCATCGTCATCGGAGCCTCAATGGCACTTTTCACCAAGGACAGCGAAACAGGACAACCCGTGTCTTCGAATGAAAAAACACCTCCCGCATCGGGAATGAGAGCCGTCATCGGATCAGGGGTGCGGATCATCGGTCGCATCGAAGGGACCGACGACATCGCCATCGAAGGAGCCGTCGAAGGGGAGCTCGACATCCAGTCGTCTCTCCGCGTGGCGGCGGGCGGCCGGATCAAGGGGGACGTCGCCGCGCGGAGCATCGTGGTCTATGGCCACATCGAAGGCGACCTTCGTGCAAAAGAAATGATCGAGCTCCATCCCGGTTCTTCCGTCGATGGAACGATGACGTCGCCTCGCATTGCCGTGGCGGACGGTGCCGAGTTCAACGGGTCGATGACGATGTCGACCACGTCAAAAAATGGACCTCAGACGTCCTGATTCAGGAGATCAGATGACACAGACAGCAACCAGGGCTCAATCACCCCGAGAAGGACTTCGAAAGCCGAAAGAGTACGGTAACTTCATCGGTGGCGAGTGGGTCGATTCGGCCACCGGCCGCAAATTCGAGAACCGCAATCCGGCCAACACGGACGAGCTCATCGGCACGTTCCAGGATTCCAACGCGGAGGATGTGGAGCGCGCCGTCGAAGCGGCCAGGAAAGCTTTCGAAGCATGGCGTCTCACCCCCGCTCCGAAACGGGCGGAGTTTCTCTACCACGCCGGCCAGATCCTGGTCCGGGACAAGGAGAAGATCGCTCGGGAAATGACCCGGGAGATGGGGAAGGTCCTGGCGGAGACCCGGGGTGACGTCCAGGAAGCGATCGACATGGCGTTTCTCGCGGCTGGCGAGGGCCGCCGGCTCTTCGGCTATACCACTCCGTCCGAAATGCGGAACAAGTTCAACATGTGCGTCCGCATGCCTCTCGGGGTTGCGGGCCTGATTACCCCGTGGAACTTCCCGATCGCGATTCCCGCGTGGAAATCGATGATCGCACTGATCTGCGGGAACACCGTCGTCATCAAGCCTGCATCGCTGTCGCCCCTGATGGTGGTGATTCTCGGAGAGGTCTTCGAAGAGGCTGGCTTGCCTCCGGGAGTTTTCAACGTCGTCACGGGGGGCGGCCGGGAAGTCGGATCCCCGATCCTCGAACACGAGGAGGTCGAGGTCGTCTCGTTCACCGGATCGACCGACGTCGGACGGGAAATCGCGATCGCGTGCGCACCGCAGTTCAAGCGTCTCCATCTGGAGATGGGTGGCAAAAACGTCATCATGGTGCTCGAAGACGCCGACATCGATCTCGCGGTCGATGGCGCGCTCTGGGGAGCATTCGGAACCACGGGACAGCGATGCACGGCCTCATCGAGACTGGTGGTTCACGAGAAGGTCTACGACGAGTTCGTCGAAAAGCTCAGCTCCCGCGCCGAATCTCTCAAGGTAGGCGACGGGCTCGACGAGAGCGTCCAGATGGGACCGAGTGTTTCGGCCTCCCAGCTCAGAACCGTCGAGAAATACGTCGAGATCGGCAAAGAGGAGGGGGCGTCGCTCGTCAGCGGCGGTGCCTCCATCACGAATGAGTCCGGCGGATTCGACTACTCCAAAGGGCATTTCCATCAGCCGACCATTTTTGCCGACGTCGATCGAAACATGCGGATTGCACAGGAAGAAATTTTCGGACCGGTCACGGCCGTCATTCGTTGCTCCTCGCTCGAGGATGCCATCGACATCGGAAACGACGTGAAGTTCGGCCTTTCGTCGTCGATCTACACGCGCGACGTCGACAAGGCTTTCGTCGCCATGCGCGACATGTACACCGGCATCTTCTACGTCAATGCGCCCACGATCGGCGCCGAAACGCATCTCCCCTTCGGAGGGACCAAGCAAACGGGTAATGGTCATCGCGAAGCTGGCGTTGCAGGAGTCGATGTGTTCACCGAATGGAAGTCGATTTACGTCGATTACTCCGGAGCGCTCCAGCGCGCACAGATCGATAACGACTGAGCCGCGCGGGAGTACCGACGGCAATCCGTTCGTTGAGAGGGTCGACGAGTTGCCAGAAGTGACGATGCCCGGGCCGAGCCGTCGAGAAGCGGCGTCTGGCCAAAATATCGACAAAAATGAACAGTTGAGGTGCTCAAATGTACCATTCATACACTCGAATGATTCCTGCAGCCCTCGCCGTGGTCCTTGCGCTTCCGGCGTCGGCGGCCCTTTCGGAGAAGTGGCGAGACTGGGCGAAGGGTCCGGTCGTGCATCTGATGACGGAGAAGGAGAAGGGGGAGTGGGCGCGGCTTTCGACCGACGAGGAGGCAGCACGCTTCGAAGCTCTCTTCTGGGCGAAACGCGACCCGAGTCCGGGTACGTCCGTCAATGAAAATCGCATCATCTTCGAGCGGAGGGTTGCCGCGGCTGACGAGAACTTCACCACCGGCCGGGTTCGCGGGGCTCTCAGCGATCGTGGCCGTGTCCTGATTCTCCTGGGCGCCCCGGACCGGGCGACACGAAGCGGGACGACTCAGTCGACGATCCAGAGCGGATTCGCCGGTTCCGCCGCCAACGCGCGCGGTGAGGCCGCTCCGACCGACGTCTGGCATTACGAGTGGGCGTCGATTCAGCCATGGATGGGAAGCCACGAGTTCGACGTCGCATTCATCGACGAGTACGGCGACGGTCGCTACGAGCTGCAGCTCTCGCCGAGAAGAAACGTCGCTCCGATTCTCGATGCAGCGATCGAGCAGTTTCTCGTTTCACCCAATCTTCAGGAGGTCCCGGTCACCATCGATCAGGTCGTCGTGACCGAAGAGAGAGCCACCGAGCTCCGGAGCGAAACCATCCGCGCCGCATGGGAAACCTTCCGGGCGGCCGATGATCCGGGAGCAACGGATCTGCACGTCACCTGGGGGCAGTTCGTCACACCCTCCGGCACCGTATACATCCCCGTTCAGTTGTACATACCGGAAGGGTCGGACCTTCCGCGGGAAGGGGATGTGACCTTCTTCGGAGTGGTCGAGAACGAGGGGGGAGAAGTCGTCGCGGTTTACGAGGAGCCTCTGTCGCTGATCGAATCGAGGGGCGACGCGTTCGTCGACAAATCCCTGATGCTGGAGCCGGGAACTTACAGTTCGGTCTTCGGCATTGCGGTCGATGGATCACCGGTCGCGATGAAGCGAACTCCGATGGAGATCCGTGGGCCCGAGATGGACCAGGCCTCCGTTTCGGAGATCATCCTCTCCAACAACGTCTATCCCCTGAGCGAAGCGCAGACGCCGACCGATCCGTATGCGTTCGGCGGTCTCAAAGTGGTCCCGAAGGGGGACCGTTCCTTCTCGACGAACGACGACATCTGGTATGTCATCGCGGTCCGGAACCCCGGACTGACCGACGAGGGAGCTCCCAATCTTCAGATCAAGCTGGACGTCACGGGAGAGACCACTGCCGGGCAGCCGGTCAGAATGAGCGCGCCGACGATGCCGGCGTCCGTCAGTCCGGTGAGGGATACAGAGGGTCACTACATGGTCGGGAGCTCGTTCCCCGCCGGGGCCTTTAAGCCCGGGTCCTATCTGTTGAAGGCGCGGTTGCTCGATTCGGTCACGAAAAAGAGCTGGAATCTCGAGGCTCCCTTCACGGTCCACGAGTAGCTCAGATCGCGGGCGGAGCCGGTCCGGACCGAGGACCTTCGGATATCATCCGCGCATGAAAAACCGGACGATCGTCGCCTCTTCGACGCTGGCGTTTCTGCTCTTCGGATGCATCAGAACGGTCACGCCGCCGCCGGCGGGTCTCGATCGAATCGTCGACTACGAACTGGCGAACCAGACCGCCTGGAGCGTCGTATCGCATCTCGCGGACCAGATCGGACCTCGCTTTGCCGGCTCGGAGAATGGGGCCGAAGCCATCCGCTGGACAGCCGAAGAGTTGAGGTCGTGGGGTCTCGAAGTCCGGGTCGACCCGGTCATGGTCCCGCACTGGGTACGAGGTGAGGAACGAGCCTGGCTTCCTTCTCACCGGAACCAGAAGATCGTGGTGACGGCGCTCGGGCCGAGCGTTGCGACCCCCGCGGGGGGAATTCGCGCCGAGGTGATGAAGGTGTCGTCTCTGGAAGAGCTTGACGCGCGGGCGGACGAGGCGCGGGGAAAGATCATCCTCTTCTACGGCGTGTTCGATCGGGAGAAGGCGCGGGAGGGGAGGTCGTTCGAAGCGTACTCGGAGGTCGTTTCTCTGCGGTCGCGCGGCCCGAGTCGCGCGGCGGCGCACGGAGCGGTGGCGACGGTCGTCCGCTCTGTCGGTGGGGCCTCGTTGCGTACCCCGCACACGGGAGGCTTCCGTTATGACGACGAAGCGCCGAAGATCCCGGCGGGCGCGGTGACCATAGAGGACGCGGATCTGATTCACCGGTTGATCGAAACGGGTGAGCGGGTCGTCATGCATCTGATCCTGGAGACTCGGATGCTCGAGCCGGTGGAGTCGGGAAACGTGATCGCCGAGATTCCCGGTGCGACGCGGCCGGACGAGATCGTGCTGATCGGCGGCCATCTCGATTCATGGGATCTCGGAACTGGCGCGATCGACAACGGCGCCGGGGTGGCGGGAACGATGGCTGCGATGAAGGCGATCACGGAATCGGGACTGCGGCCGGCCCGGACGATCCGGCTGGTTCTCTTCACGAACGAGGAGATGGGTCTGAGCGGAGCGCGGGATTACTTCGCGCGCTACGGCGAGCGGGATCGGCATTTCGCGACGCTCGAATCGGATGCGGGGGCCACGTCTCCCATCGGCTTCGCGACGACGCTGACCCAGGAGGAGCTGGCGCTTCTCGACGGCCTTTTTGATCCGCTCGAGAGCCTCGGGATCCGAACGTTCACGACGTCGCCGGCGGTGGGAGCCGACACCAGTCCGTTGTCGCGCGCCGGAGTCGTCGGCTTCGGGCTCCGCTCCGACAGCCGTCTTTATTTCGATTACCATCACACCCCCGCGGATACGCTCGACAAGATCGATCGCCAGGAGCTCACCGTGAACGCCGCCGCGGTTGCCGCGATGACCTGGATTCTCGCCAATGCGGAACAGGAGACGTTGAAGGGCTCTGTCGCGCGCTGAAGCGGGCTCGATAAAAGATGAAGGCGGGCGTTTTGCGGGAGGGCGAGCCTCTGGCGAGCCGCGAGCTGGCGAGATCGAGAATCCACCCAGCCGAATGTTTCGCGAGCGATCACGCCGGAAATAGTCGGCATACTGTCGCCCGCTGAAGCGGTCTCTACATTTTTTCGTGTGCTTTTTGGCCCCCGGCTGAAGCCGGAGGCTAAGGTCTGTCGCCCGCTTGCGCGGGCTGAGCGAAAGATGAACGTCCTCGCGAGTTTCAACGCCCCGAAGAGCGCCGGTCGTTCTGTCGCCCGCTGAAGCGGGCTCGATATCTTTTTGCGGATGCTCTCTTTCCCCCGGCTGAAGCCGGAGGCTAAGGTCTGTCGCCCGCTTGCGCGGGCTGAGCGAAA